>CAZKGZ010000051.1:0-8368 GCA_964552365.1 uncultured Oscillospiraceae bacterium
ATTCGTATAGGATGGCGAAAGGCCGCGCTCAATCATGCATTGATGCGGAACCTCGCCGCCTGAACCGGGAAACCGGTAACTCTAATAAGGAGGATATACCAAATGCAGATCACCGATCCCATCGCCGACATGCTCACTCGTATCCGCAATGCCGGCACCGCCAAGCATGAAACCGTTGATGTCCCCGCTTCCAAGATGAAGAAGGCCATCGTCGAGATCCTGCTGAACGAGGGCTACATCAAGTCCTACCAGCTCGTCGACGACGGCACCCAGGGCGTCATCCGCATCACGCTGAAGTATCTCCCCGGCAAGGAGACGGCCATCCAGGGCCTGAAGAGAGTCTCGAAGCCCGGCCTTCGCATTTACGCCGGCGCCGAAGAGCTGCCCCGCGTCCTCAAGGGACTGGGCATCGCCATCATTTCCACCTCTAAGGGCGTCATGACCGACAAGCAGGCTCGTGCCCAGCATGTCGGCGGTGAAGTCCTCGCGTTCGTATGGTAAGGGAGGAGAAAGAATATGTCTAGAATCGGAAGAGCTCCCATTACCGTTCCCGCCGGTGTTGAGATCACTGTCGGCGAGGGCAACCACATCACCGTGAAGGGCCCCAAGGGCACGCTGGAGCGCAAAGTTGCTCCCCAGATGATTCTTGAGCTCGAGAACGGCGTTCTCCACGTAAAGCGTCCCAACGACGAGAAGCAGAACTGCGCACTCCATGGCCTGACCCGTACGCTGGTCAACGACATGGTCATCGGTGTCACCGAAGGATTCTCCAAGACTCTGGAGATCCAGGGCGTCGGCTACCGCGCGGCGAAGGAAGGCAAGAACCTCGTGATGAACCTCGGCTTCAGCCATCAGGTCATCGTTCCCGAGGTCGACGGGATCACCATTGAAGTTCCCGATGCCAACCACATCGTTATCAAGGGCATGGACAAGCAGAAGGTCGGCCAGTTTGCTGCGGATACCCGCATGAAGCGTCCTCCCGAACCCTACAAGGGCAAGGGCATTCGCTATCAGGGCGAGGTTGTCCGTATCAAAGAAGGCAAGACCGGTGCGAAATAAGGGGAGGTACGCCTGAATGGTTAACAGACCGAATACTGCCGCTCAGCGCAAGCAGCGCCACGCGAGAGTTCGCGGCAAGATCTCCGGCACGCCGGAGCGTCCGCGTCTGTGCGTGTTCCGGAGCGAAAACAACACGTACGCCCAGGTCATTGACGACGTCAACGGCAACACCCTGGTGTCTGCCTCTTCCGTCGAAAAGGGCTTTGAGGGCAACGGCGGCAACGTTGAAGCCGCCAAGAAGATCGGTTCCAAGATCGCCGAGCGCGCTCTTGCGAAGGGTATTGAAGAAGTGGTCTTCGACCGCGGCGGATATATCTATCACGGACGCGTCAAAGCACTTGCAGAAGCTGCCCGCGAGGGCGGCCTGAAATTCTGAGCGGAGGGAGGAAACGAATTATGGCATATGGTAACGATCGCCGCGACAATCGCCGCGGCCGCGAGGAAAGCTCCGAGTACATCGAAAAGCTCGTTTCCCTCAATCGCGTCAGCAAGACCGTCAAGGGCGGCCGCATCGCGAAGTTCGCAGCTCTCATGGTCGTCGGTGACGGCAAGGGCAAGGTCGGCTTCGGCATGGGCAAAGCCGGCGAAGTCAGCGAAGCGATCCGCAAGGGAATCGAAGACGCAAAGAAGAATATGCATACCGTCACTCTCGTGGGAACCACGATCCCCCACGAAGTCATCGGTGAGTTCGGCGCAGGCCGCGTGCTCCTCAAGCCCGCTGCCCCCGGTACCGGCATCATCGCCGGCGGCGCCGTGCGTGCCGTGATGGAAGCTGCCGGCATCAAGGACATCCGTGCCAAGAGCCTGCGCTCCAACAATCCCAACAACGTCGTATCCGCTACCATGGAAGGTCTCCTCTCGCTGCGCAACGCCGAGCAGGTCGCCATCTACCGTGGCAAGACGGCCGACGAGCTGAAGGCGTAAGGAGGATAACGGTATGGCAACTCTGAAGATCAAGCTCGTCAAGAGCCTGAACGGCAGAATGGACAAGCACATTGCCACTGCCAACTCCCTGGGTCTTTACAAGATCGGCAACGAAACGACCCAGCCCGATAACCCCCAGACCCGCGGCAAGATCGCCCAGATCGGCTATCTTGTGAAGGTCACGGAAGAATAAGGAGGCCCTACTTATGTATATGAACGAACTTTCTCCCGCTTTCGGCAGCACCCATGTTGCCAAGCGCAAGGGAAGAGGCGTCGGCACCGGCAACGGCAAGACCGGCGGCCGCGGTCACAAGGGCCAGAAAGCGCGCTCCGGCGGCGGCGTCCGCATCGGATTCGAAGGCGGCCAGATGCCTCTGGCTCGCCGCATCCCCAAGCGCGGCTTCAACAACATCTTTGCCAAGCCCCTCGAGTCTCTGAACGTTTCCGAGCTCAACTGCTTCGAAGACGGCGCCGTCGTTGACGCGAACGTCCTCGTCGCGGAGGGCAAGCTGTCCAAGTGCGTTTACGGCGTGAAGATCCTCGGCAACGGCGAGCTCACCAAGAAGCTCACGGTCAAAGCCAGCGCTTTCTCCGCCAGTGCCAAGGAGAAGATCGAAGCGGCCGGAGGAAAGGCTGAGGTGGTGTAAGGTGCTCCAGACTTTCCGTAACGCATGGAAGATCCCTGAACTGCGCCGCAAGATCCTCTTCACGCTGTTCATCGTTCTTCTGTACCGGCTCGGCAACGCCGTGCCCGTGCCTTATGTGAACACCACCGAGCTCTCGGCGTACTTCCAGACGCTGCAGAACACGGTTCTGGGACTTTACAACACGATGTCCGGCGGTGCATTCTCCGTCGCGACTATCTTCGCTCTGAGCATCCAGCCCTACATCAACGCCTCCATCATTATTCAGCTGCTCTGCATTGCCATCCCGGCTCTCGAGCGTCTGAGCAAAGAGGGCGGCGAAGAAGGCAAGAAGAAGATCGCCTCCATCACCCGTTACTCCACGGTCGGCATCGGTCTTCTCCAGGGCTACGGCTACTTCGTCCTCATGAAAAACAACGGACTCCTCGCCGAGAACGCCCCGGCTGTCTGGGCAGGCATCGTCATCGTCATGACGTTCACCGCCGGCTCCGCGCTCGTTATGTGGCTGGGTGAGCAGATCACCGAATTCGGCATCGGAAACGGTATCTCCATCATCCTCTTCGCGAGCATCATCAGCCGCTTCCCGTCCGGCGTGGGCAGCCTCATTCAGAAGGCTGCGGCCGGCACCCTCTCCTGGGTCGCCACGATCCTCATGCTTCTGGGCGCTCTCGCCATGATCTTCCTCATCGTCATCGTCAACGACGCCGAGCGCCGCATCCCGGTGCAGTACGCCAAGCGCGTTGTCGGACGCAAGATGTACGGCGGTCAGGCCACGTTCCTGCCCATGAAGGTCAACATGTCCGGTGTTATGCCCATCATCTTCGCGCAGTCCATCGCGTCCCTGCCTCCCACGATCATCCTGCTCTGCGGCGGCAGCTCCGACAGCTGGTTCATGCGCACCTTTGACAGCAACACCATTCCTTACGCCATTGTTTACTTCCTGCTGATCCTCTTCTTCGCTTACTTCTATGCGACGATCCAGTTCAACCCCATCGAAGTTGCGAACAACCTGAAGAAGAACGGCGGATTCATCCCCGGCTATCGTCCGGGCAAGCCCACCAGCGAGTTCATTCAGAAGGTCCTGAACAAGGTCACCCTGTTCGGCGCCGTGTATCTCGGCATCATCGCCTGCGTGCCCATCATCATCAGCGCCTGCTCCGAAGCGGCTGCCAACACCGGCATCTCCCTCGGCGGCACCTCGATCATCATCGTGGTCGGCGTTGCGATCGAAACGGTCCAGGCTCTCGAGAGCCAGATGCTCATGCGTCACTACAAGGGCTTCCTTGAGTAAGGAGACACCGATATGAAGCTGACGCTGCTTGGAGCCCCCGGCGCCGGAAAGGGTACGCAAGCCGAGATCCTTTCCAGGAAGCTGGGCATTCCCACAATTTCCACCGGCAACATCCTGCGCGCCGCCATGAAAAACGGCACGAGCGTGGGTCTGGCCGCCAAGTCGTACATCGACAAGGGCGCCCTTGTGCCGGACAGCGTGATCATCGACATCGTAAAAGAGCGTCTCGCGGAGAGCGACTGTGCCAACGGATTCATCCTCGACGGCATGCCGCGCACCATTCCGCAGGCGGAGGCCCTTCTTGCCAACGGCATCGAGCTCGACGCCGTCCTCTCTCTGGAGATCGATGATGAGGCCATCGTGCAGCGCATGGGCGGGCGCAGAACCTGCCCCTGCTGCGGCGCAACGTACCACATCGTGAGCAATCCCCCGAAGACCGAAGGCAAGTGCGACTCCTGCGGCAGCGAGCTCACCGTCCGCGCGGACGATAAGCCCGAGACCGTACGCGACCGTCTGAACGTGTATCACGAGCAGACCGAGCCCCTCAAGGGCTTTTACGAGAACCTCGGACTGCTGCGCAGCGTAGATAACGTCGGCAGCATCGAAGACATCAGCCGGGAAATTTTCCGCGTGCTGGGGATCGCCGAATGATGATTACCGTAAAGTCAGCCCGTGAGATCGAACGGATGCGTGAAGCCGGAAAGATCACCGCAGCGGCCCGAAGCGTCGGGCGCAAGATGCTCCGTGACGGCATCACCACCAACGAGATCGACAAAGAGATCCATAAGTTCATCCTGTCCTGCGGCGCCATACCGACATTCCTCGGTTACGGCGGCTTCCCGAAGAGCGCGTGCATTTCCGTGAACGACGAGGTCATCCACGGCATTCCCGGAAAGCGCGTCATCCACAACGGAGACATCGTTTCCATTGATGTGGGAGCCACCTACAAAGGCTTTGTGGGCGACTGTGCCGGCACCTTCCCGGTCGGGGAGGTATCGGACGAGGCAAAGGAGCTCATGCGCATCACGCGTCAGTGCTTCTTTGAAGGGATCAAGTTTGCGCGTGCGGGCAACCGCCTGTACGACATTTCCGCCGCCGTTCAGCAGTACGCGGAAAGCCACGGCTGCGGCGTCGTGCGAGACTACGTCGGACACGGCATCGGCGCGAAAATGCACGAAGATCCCGAGGTCCCGAACTACGTTCCGGACAAGAAAGAGCATCGAGTCAATCCCCGCCTTCTGCCCGGCATGACATTGGCCATCGAGCCGATGATCAACCGCGGCGGATTCGAGGTTCGCGTGCTCTCCAACGACTGGACGGTCGTGACCGTGGACCATTCCCTGTCCGCCCACTATGAGAACACGATTCTCATCACCGACGGCGAGCCGGAGATCCTGACCATCGCCGACGACATTTAAGGAGGAACTTATATGGCGAAAGACGACGTTATCGAGCTGGAAGGAACGGTAGTGGAATCCCTGCCGAACACCATGTTTCAGGTGGATATCGGCAACGGACACACCATTCTCGCTCACATTTCCGGCAAACTCCGCATGAATTACATCCGTATCCTGCCCGGCGACAAAGTCACGGTTCAGATGAGTCCTTACGACCTGACCCGCGGCCGCATCACCTGGCGGTCAAAGTAAAATCTCCCACCAGTGCGACACGAAGGAGGATAAACCATGAAAGTGCGTCCCAGTGTGAAGCCCATGTGCGAGAAGTGCAAGATCATTAAGCGCAAGGGTAAAGTAATGTGCATCTGCGAGAACCCCAAGCACAAGCAGCGCCAGGGCTGAGCAGAGCAAAGTTAAGAAATTTGGGGCAGACCTTCCTATGCCAAGGTCACAGCGCCCCCGGAATGGCATAAAACCATTGAAAGGAATGATTGCAAAACATGGCACGAATTGCCGGTGTTGACCTGCCCAGAGACAAGAGAATCGAAATCGGTCTGACCTACGTTTTCGGTATCGGCAGAACCAGCGCGAAGAGAATTCTCGAAGAGACCGGAATCAATCCCGATACTCGTGTGCGTGACCTCTCCGACGAGGAAGAGGCTCGTATCCGTGAGTGCATCGATAAAGAGTTCATCGTGGAAGGCGACCTTCGCCGCCAGGTGGCTCTCGACATCAAAAACCTGACCGAGATCGGTTCTTACCGCGGAATGCGTCACCGCAAGGGCCTGCCCGTTCGCGGACAGCGCAGCAAGACCAACGCCCGTACCCGCAAGGGCCCGAAGCGTACGATCGCCAACAAGAAAAAGTAAAGGAGGGAATCTGATACATGGCTACCGCACAGAAGGGTAAGAAAGTTCGTACCCGCCGCAGAGAGCGCAAAAATATTGAGAAGGGCCAGGTGCATATCAGCTCTTCCTTCAACAACACCATGGTGACCATCACCGACACCCAGGGCAACGCCATCTCCTGGGCCTCCGCCGGCGGAATGGGCTTCCGTGGCAGCCGTAAGAGCACTCCGTTCGCGGCTCAGACCGCCGCCGAGACGGCTTCCCGTGCCGCTATGGAGCACGGCCTGAAGTCCGTGGAAGTGTTCGTCAAGGGCCCCGGCTCCGGACGCGAAGCGGCTATCCGCGCACTCCAGACCGCAGGACTTGAAGTGACGATGATCAAGGACGTTACGCCCATCCCGCACAACGGATGCCGTCCTCCGAAACGTCGCCGCGTCTGATCGAAGGAAAGGAGAAAACTTACAATGGCAAAGAATACACAGCCTATCGCCAAGCGCTGCAAGGCGCTGGGCATTTCTCCCACCGTTATGGGTTACAGCAAGAAGGAGACCACCCGTAACCCCGGCGGTCAGACGAGAAAGAAAAAGAGCGAGTACGCTCTGCAGCTTGCTGAGAAGCAGAAGGTCAAGTTCGTCTACGGCATCCTTGAGAAGCAGTTCCGTTCCTACTACGAGAAGGCTTCCTCCATGCCCGGCAAGACCGGCGAGAACCTGCTCGAGCTCGTTGAGCGCCGCCTGGACAACGTTGTCTACCGTCTCGGCTTCGCCATGACCCGCCGCGAGGCTCGTCAGCTTGTCAACCACGGTCACTTCACCGTCAACGGCAAGCGCGTCGACATCCCCTCCTACATCGTCAAGGCCGGCGATGTGATCGAGGTCGCCGACAAGAGCCGCTCCTCCGTCAAGTTCAAGAGACTGACCGGAGAGGACGCCATCATCGTGACTCTGCCCCAGTGGCTCGAGCGCGAGAAGGACTCGCTGAAGGGCACCGTCGTGAAGCTGCCTGCCCGCGAGGACATCGACATGCCTATCGAGGAGCACCTCATCGTCGAGTTGTACTCCAAGTAATACCCCCATCTGATCCGCGAAATGTTATATCTGCGGCGCCTATCCCATGGTGCCGACATCTAAAGGAGGGTACTACATGATCGAAATTGAAAAGCCGCGTATCGAATGCATCGAAAGTCCGGCGGACGAATCCTACGGCAAGTTTATTGTCGAACCCCTGGAGCGCGGCTACGGCACGACCTTGGGCAACTCCCTGCGGCGTGTTCTCCTCTCCTCCCTGCCCGGAACGGCGGTCACGAAGATCAAGATCGCCGGCGTCCAGCACGAATTTTCCACTATCCCCGGTGTTACCGAGGATGTGACCGAGATTGTTCTCAATGTGAAGGGCATCATCGCCCGTCTTCACAGCGACACTCCCAAGACCGTCTACCTTGAGGCCTCCGGCGAGGGCGAAGTCACCGCCGGCGACATCAAGGCGGACTCCGAAGTGGAGATCCTCAATCCCGAGCACCACCTTGCCACCCTGGGACCGGACGGCTCTATCTCCATGGAGCTGACCGTTGGGCACGGCCGCGGCTATGTCACGGCCGAGCACAACAAGCCGTTACAGCCCATCATCGGCACGATTCCCGTCGACTCGATTTATTCCCCCGTGCTCAAAGTCAACTACACTGTCGAAAACACCCGCGTGGGCAACCAGACGGACTTCGACAAGCTGACCATCGAGATATGGACGGACAAAACCATCACGGCGCGTGAGGCCCTTTCGATGGGTGCGAAGATTCTTTGCGACCACTTCACGCTCTTCACCGATCTTTCGGAAGCCGGCAGCGGCGAATCCATCATCGTGAAGCCGAAGACGGAAGACGCGTCGCAGGACAAGCTTCTGAGCACGACAATTGAGGAACTGGATCTCTCGGTCCGCAGCTTCAACTGCCTGAAACGCGCAAACATCAACACTGTCGGCGACCTCATCTCCAAGACAGAGGACGAGATGATCAAGGTCCGCAACCTGGGTCGGAAATCTCTCGAAGAGGTTCAGCATAAGCTCGCCTTGATGGGACTGTCCCTGGCCAGCGACGACAACAACCAGTAAATAGGAGGAAACTACAATGCCTGCTAACAGAAAACTCGGTAAGACTACCGATCAGCGCATGGCAATGCTCCGCCAGCAGGTCACGGACTTCCTGGACAAGGG
>CAZKGZ010000052.1:0-5532 GCA_964552365.1 uncultured Oscillospiraceae bacterium
TGCCTTCCAAAAAAGGAGGAGCCTCTATGAAATTACGCTTGGACATTTCGCATCCGTATGCTCTGGCGCTCGAAGGCGGCGGAGCGAAAGGCGCCTACCAGATCGGCGCGTGGCGTGCGCTCCGCGAGGCGGGCGTGCAGATCTCCGCCATCGCCGGCACATCCGTCGGCGCGCTCAACGGCGCGCTCATCGTGATGAACGATCTCGACAAAGCGGAGGATGTCTGGAAAAACATCCGCTTTTCGCAGGTCATGGATGTGGATGATGAAACGATGGGACGCCTTCTCCGCGGCGATGTCCGTCTCGATGACATCGATGATGTGGCGGAGCAGATCCTCGCGGTCGTGAAAAACCGCGGCTTCGATGTGACGCCGCTGCGCGAGTGGATCGCCGAATGCGTCGACGAGAAGACCGTGCGCGAGTCGCCCATCGAGCTTTTCATCGACACCTATTCGCTCTCCGACCAGAAGCTTTTGGAGCTGCGCGCCAAGGAACTCCCGGAGGGGACGCTCTGCGACATGCTCCTCGCGAGCGCGTACCTGCCGGTCTTCCGCAACGAGAAGCTCGGCGGCAAGCGCTATGCCGACGGCGGCCTGCGCGATGTGCTGCCGCTGCATGTGCTCTTGGAGAACGGCTATAAAGACATCATTGCCCTGCGCCTTTTCGGCATCGGGGTGGAGCGCCCGGTGCGCATCCCGGAGGATGTGGATCTGTACACCGTGGAGCCGACCGAAGAGCTCGGCAGCACGCTTGAGTTCACGCCGGAGCAGAGCCGCGAAAACCTCCGCACCGGATATTTCGACACGATGCGCCTTCTCTACGGCCTGCGCGGCGACAAATATTATATCGACTGCGACTGGGACGAGCAGCAGGCCCTTGCGGTGCTCGCCGATGCCGCCCAGACCGAAAACGAGAGCCTTCGCGACCTGTGCGAAAAGCGGCTCCCCACGCTCGAAAAACGGCTCGGCGCCGAGGGCGGCGACTATGTCGACCTCGCGTGCGCCCTGCTGGAGGCTGCGGCTTCGCGGGCGGAGATCGACCCGTGGCAGGTCCTCTCGGCGGACACCCTCCTCGAGACGGTCGGCGGGAGCGACACGCTCACGGCTGTGTGCATCGAGCTCGGCACGACCGGCCGGAAGCTCAACCGGCAGGGCGGCACGGCGCGTCCCGCACCTACGCTCCTCGGCCGCAAACGCACATCGCAGGCACGCCGCCGCTCGGAGGAGCACGACGGGCTCAATGTGTGCCTCATGAACGACTCCTTCCCGCCGGTCGTGGACGGCGTGGCAAACGCCGTGGTGAACTATGCGAAGATCCTCACCGAGACCGAGGGGCTGTGCGTCGTGGCAACGCCGGAGTACCCGAACGTGAAGGACAACTACCCCTTCCCGGTCGTGCGCTACCCGAGCATCGACACCACGAAAATGACCGGCTACCGCGCCGGCAATCCGTTCGCCCCCTCCACGGTGGCATCGCTCGCCGCGATGAACTTTGACATTATCCACACGCACTGCCCGGTCGCGTCCACCATTCTGGCGCGAAGCCTGCGCGAGGCGACGGACAAGCCCATCGTGTTCACCTATCACACGAAGTTCGACATCGACATCGCCCGCGCCGTTCGCGGCCAACTGCTGCAGGACGCGGCGGTGCGTCTGCTCGTGAGCAATGTGTCCGCGTGCGATGAGGTGTGGGTCGTGAGCCGCGGCGCGGGCGAGAACCTCCGCTCGCTCGGCTACGAGGGCGACTATGTCGTCATGCCCAACGGCGTCGACCTGCCGCGCGGCAAGGCCAAGCCCGAGGCCGTCGATGCCCTCAGCAAAAAATGGGCGCTTCCCTCCGATGTGCCGGTGTATCTCTTCATCGGCCGCATCATGTGGTACAAGGGCCTGCGCATCATCCTCGACGGACTCAAGAAAGTCCGCGAGGCGGGAAAAGATTTCTGCATGGTGTTCGTCGGCGACGGACAGGACCGCGCCGAGGTGGAGCAGTACGCCGCCGAGCTCGGCCTGACCGACAAATGCCGCTTCACCGGCACGGAGCGCGACCGCGAAACGATCACCGCCTGGTACACCCGCGCCGACCTCCTGCTCTTCCCCTCGACATTCGATACGAACGGCCTCGTCGTGCGCGAAGCGGCGGCCTGCTCGCTCGGCAGCATGCTCATTGAGGGCAGCTGCGCCGCCGAGGGCATCACGGACGGCGACACCGGCATCCTCATTCCGGAAAACGGCGACGGCCTGGCCGCCGCGCTCCTCCGCGAGGACGCCACACGCGAGCATTTCGCGCAGATCGGCGAGAACGCCTCGGAGAAGATCTACATCTCCTGGGAGGACAGCGTGAAGAACGCCCGTGCGCAGTACCGCAGCGTCATCGAGCGCTGGAACAGCGGCGCCCTGCCGCACCACCGCATCCTGCCCGGCGTCCCCGAGCTCACCGGCGAACTCGGCGACCTCATCGAACGCTCCCGCAGCGCCATGGACCGCGCGAAAGAAGTTCTGGATCGTTATCTGTGAGCTGCATGAAAAAAAGCTCCCCGCAAGGTTTTCGCCTTGCGGGGAGCTTGCCGTTTCTTGCTTTTTGTCAGAAGGGAAGACGCTTGGAGTCGTCGTCGCCGTCGTCGTCATCGTCATCGTCGTCAAACGAGACTTCTTCGACTTCGGCTTTGCTGAAGTCAATGACTTCGCCGCACTCGGGGCACTCAAAGTCGCCCTCGTTGAGGGTGTCCTCGTCCACGGTCAGCTTGTAGCCGCAGCCCGGGCACTCGACGGAGTAGAACACGGTGTCATCTTCGTCGTCGTCCTCATCCTCGTCCTCATCGTCTTCGTCGCAGCAGGAGAAGGGACTCTTATAAAACTCATTCTCCAGCTCGGCGAGATCTTCGTTGATCTCATCCACGCCGTCGGACAGTTCGACCAACGCGTCCTTTGTGTCTGCCAGGTCGAGAGAAAGATCTTCCAGAATATCAATGATAACGTGGAACAGCTTGCCCTGACCGCCGTCCTCCTGAATGCCCATGCCTTCCGCTAAGCCCTTCAGATAGGCAACTTTTTCGGATGTCGTCATAAGAAACCCTCCTCGATCGATATCGATTATGCTGTAATTAGCCCTTCGCGCGCTCGAGATACTCGCCGGTGCGGGTGTCGATCTTGATGCGGTCGCCGGGGTTGATGAACAGAGGAACCTTGATCTCGGTGCCGGTCTCCAGCGTGGCGGGCTTCGTCACGTTGGTGGCGGTGTTTCCGGCAAAGCCCGGATCGGTCTCGGTCACTTCGAGCTCGACAAACGTCGGGGGCTCAACGGCGAACACCTTGCCCTTGTAGGAGCTGACGGTGCAGACCATGTTTTCCTTCACGAAGCGGAAGCTGTCGGAGAGGTTGCTCTCGTCGATGGGCTCGAGCTCGTAGGTGTTCGGATCCATGAAGTAGTAGAGGTTGCCGTCGCTGTAGCTGTACTCCATGCTGCGGCGCTCGACAAATGCCTCTTCAAACTTTGCGGTGGGGTTGAAGCTCGTCTCGACGACAGCGCCGGTGATGACGTTCTTCATCTTGGTGCGCACGAACGCGGCGCCCTTGCCGGGCTTCACGTGCTGGAATTCGACGACCTGCATGACCTGGCCGTCCATTTCAAAGGTTACTCCGTTGCGAAAATCGCCTGCGGAAATCATGGGAATCTCCTCCTTGTATGTGAATATGTTTTTTGAATACATTCCCGTGCAAACAGTATTGCTGAAATATTCTATACTAAAAGCGTCCATATTGCAAGAGTTTTTTCACAGTTGCAATTTGGAAATGGTTCGGGTATAATTACAATGTTATGCCATACACTAACGGGAGCTTATTTGAAATGAAGAAAATACGCTTTATCGTATGCGTTCTGATTATTGCGCTGACGGCGGGAATGACGGCGCCGGGGGTGCTCGCCGTGGACGATCCGCAAATCGACACGACCTACGCCGCCGTGCTGCTCGGCGTGGATGACAACGGAAACCAGACGGTGCTCTATACGAAAAACGAGAACGAGCGCGTCTACCCCGCATCGCTCACGAAGGTCATGACCGTGCTCCTCGCCGTAGAGGACATCGAGGCGGGCAAGATCGCGCTCACCGATCAGGTCACATCGCAGAGCGGCTACGACTACGACCTCGTCTCCGGCGGCAGCAGCGCCTACATCATGCTGCAGGAAACGATGACGCTCGAGAGCCTCCTCTACTGCGCCATGGTCGCCTCGGCGAACGATGCCTGCAACGTGATCGCCCAGTATGTCGGCGGCACGATCCCGGACTTCATCGAGCGCATGAACACGCGCGCGCAGGAGCTCGGCTGCACGAACACGCACTTTGCGAACACCCACGGCCTGACGGATGAGAACCACTACACCACCGCGTGGGACTTCTCGCAGATCGTCCGCGAAGCGGCTTCCCACGAGCTTTTCATGACCATCGCGAATACCGTCAACTACACCGTGCCGGACACGAACGTTTCCGTCGCGCGTGAGCTGGAGAGCACGAACTCGCTCATCAACCCCACGAACACGCTCTATCCGGGCGACTGGGGCTATGAATATGCCAAGGGCATCAAGACCGGCCACACCGAATCCGCCGGCTACTGCCTCGCCTCGAGCGCGGAAAAGGACGGCGTGAAGCTCGTCTCGGTCGTATTCAACTGCGACTCCTATGAGCAGGAGGACGGCACGACCTACTACGGCAACTTCGCCGACACGCGCACGCTCTTCGAGTGGGGCTTTGCGAACTTCAGCTATCAGGACATCGTGAAGTCCACCGAGATCGTCGCCGAGGTGCCCGTGGAGATGGGCGCGAACGCCGAGACCGTAACGGCCCGCCCGAGCTCCGCCATTTCGGCGCTGCTCCCGAACGACGCGGATGTGTCGACCTATGAGCGCACCGTGACGCTCACGCCGGGCCTGGCCGAGACCGGACTCACCGCACCGGTGAGCGCGGGGCAGGTCGTCGGTGAGATCACCGTATCGAAGGACGGCGTCACCTACGGCAGCGCGACGCTCGTCACCACGACATCCGTGGATCTCTCGCGCACGCAGTACATGAAAGAGGAGCTGCTCGAAACGCTCCGCTCCCCGGGCTTCCTGCTCGGCTTCTTCGTGCTCGTCGCGCTCTTCGCACTCTACCTTGTCATCGTGGTGCGCTACCGCGCAAAGCGCCGCGCCTACCAGAAGCGTCTGGCCATGGCGCGCACCATCCGCATCGACATGGAGGACGATGAGGAGGAGCTCCGGCAGGAGCGCCGCGAGCGTGCGGCGAAGCGCCACCGGAACGATGTGATGCTCACGCCGGAGACCGTACAGGAGGAGCCGGAGGAGCCGACCCGCGTGAGCGGCGAGATCCCGCCCGTCGAACCGACGGAGACCGACGAAGACCCCACCCGCGTCGCCGAACCCATCGGAGACGAGGAAGAAAAACCCAAACGCGACTACATCGACGAATTCTTCGATAAGAAATAAAGAAACGCTCCCTTTCCGACCGGCAGAAGGTACGGAGAGGGAGCGTTTCCCGCTGTA
>CAZKGZ010000052.1:5632-8345 GCA_964552365.1 uncultured Oscillospiraceae bacterium
AAACGCTCCCTTTCCGACCGGCAGAAGGTACGGAGAGGGAGCGTTTCCCGCTGTAATTTGCAAAAAAATTCCGCCCTGCGCTCTCACGCGGGACGGAACGGAGAATACGGTGCTGCCTCAGAGGAGCTGCCTGGCTTTTTCGCACACGGTGCAGGCCTCGTCGTACTTGGCGTCGATGAGCGGCTCCACCTGCGCGGTGCGGCGCGTGCGGACGATCTTGTTGATGAAGTACGCCGCGCCCCAGAGCGCGAAGCCCGGGATGCCGAGCAGCACGGTGAGCCATATGATCGGCACCGCGGCGGTGACGGCGAACACGGCTCCGGCCATGAAGGCACAGCCGACAATTCCGCAGGTGAGCGAGGCGATCGTAGCCCATGTCTCCTCGGACGCTTTCAGCGCGGAAATTTCGCGCATGCACGCCTCGTAGTGCCGCTGCAGACGGATAAGCTCGGTCTTATTGAGAATGCTGCGGCTGCGCTTGAAGTGCAGCGTCGTTTTGCCGCCGGCGCTTTCCGTCGAAAGGTTCTCGTCCTGCTGCCAGCCGAACGACTCAAAGTCGTCCATATATTGGGAGGCGTAATCGTCCTCCACAGTGACCTTCGTATAATCAAATCCGCTCATCGCTGTTTTCCTCCTTCGCACGCGGCATTTCCACGGTGAACACGCTGCCCTTTCCGAGCGTGCTCTCCGCACGGATCGTAAAGCCCGAGAGCTGCACCACGCGCGCTGCCAGCGCGAGGCCGAGCCCGTTGCCCGCCGTCGCGTGCGATGTGTCGCCCTGATAGAATTTTTCGAAAATATGCTTTTGCGTCTCCTCGCTCATGCCGCACCCGGTATCGGCGACCGACACGCGGACAAATTCGTCGTCGGATGTTTCCGTAAGCGTGACCGTGCCGCCCGGCTCGGTGAACTTGATGGCGTTCGAGAAGAGATTGTTCCACACCAGCTCCAGAAGCGAGCTGTCGGCGGCAATGAGCGCGCGGTCTTCCATATCGGCTTCAAAGTCGATGTCCTTGTCTTCCCACGCCGATTCAAAGCCGAGCGCGCAGTCGGCCAGCTGTGCGCAGACATCGTACACGCGCGTTTCCGGCGTGATGTTCTGCTTTTCGAGCTTGTTGAGCTTGAGAATGTTGGTGATGAGATCCGCGAGCCGCGCCGAGGCGTGATAGACGGTGTCCGCGCATTCGCGCTGCTCGTCCGTGAGCTCCGTCATGCGCAGAAGCTCGGCGTTGTTCTGAATGACGGCGAGCGGGGTCTTGATCTCGTGCGATACATTGGAGAAGAAGTCCGTTTTCAGCGTCTCGATGCTCCCGAGCTCCTCGACCATCTTGTTGAAGTCGATGATCATGAGATCGAGATAATCGAGCCGGTCGGAGGTGTGGATCGGGGGAACATACACGGAAAAGTCGCCGTGCGCGACTTTCTCGGTCGCCTCCGCAATGCGGTGCATCGGCTCTTCGTACACGCGCCGGATCTGCTTTCGGGTGAACACGGTGAGCGCGGTCGCGACCGCCGACCAGTAGACGATCGGCACGAGCACCTGCCATACCTTCAGCCAGCCGAGCGTATTCATGAGCACGATGAGTCCCGTGTGTACGCCGCTCATCAGAAGCAGTACGCCGAGATAAACGAAAAAGAGCGAGGTCGGAATGCGGTCGTTCCGGACCTTTTTTTCGGAAGGATTCATTTGAGCACCGCCTTATAGCCGAGCCCGCGCACGGTCTTGATCTCAAAGCCGTCGCACGCGGCGAACTTGTCGCGCAGCTTCGTGATGTACACATCCACCGCGCGCAGCCCCGTGTCGGATTCGATGCCCCAGAACTCGTCCATGAGCTGGGCGCGGGAGAAAGTTTTCTTGGGGTAGGAGAGGAGCTTATAGAGAATGTTGAATTCGCGCGTGGTCACGGGGATGTCCTCGCCGTCAATGGCGGCCGTCATGCCGTCCGCATCGAGCTCGAGATTCCCGACCGTGATCTTGCGCTCCGTTTCGATGTTCGCACGCCGCAGCAGTGCCCGCACGCGCAGCACGAGCTCGTCAAGCTGCACGGGCTTCACCATGTAGTCGTCGATGCCGAGCTGAAAGCCCTTCTGCTTGGCGGGCATGTCATCGCGCGCGGACATGAAGAGAATGGGAATGTGCTTGTTCACGCGCCGCACGCTCTCGGCAAACTCAAACCCGTCGATCTCCGGCATCATGATGTCGGAAATGATCAGATCGTAAAGGCTGTTATAGAGCTCATCGTACGCCTCGTTCGCGCGAAGACACCCCTTCGCCGAGAATCCGCAGTCGTTCAGATAGGTGCAGACCGCCCGGTTGAGCTTCGCGTCATCTTCGAGAACCAGTATATGGATCATTGCATTCCCTCCGCAAGCAGGATCATATCGGAACGGCGGCACAAAACCCGCCGCTGCTCTCTCAACTTTTCGATTATACCATACATCCCGCCCTTTTCACAAATGTTTGAGAATTGTTTGAGTTTTGTTAATTGCCGATCAATAGCACGAAAAAGCCCCGCCGCCGGCAGATGTCAACGATATCTTTGAATTCCGCATATTTTTCCTTGAGTGTCATATCGCAAAACCTCCGTATTTTTCTTCGCGGCACAAATGTTCCACATCGATATTATAAGTTTGCAAGTGCTAACTTGAAGAAAAGTACGGAATATTTGCGCTCTGCGGCGATATATTCGGCGGTTTCGGGAGAAAAGGTGCG
>CAZKGZ010000053.1:0-8286 GCA_964552365.1 uncultured Oscillospiraceae bacterium
GATGCGGTCGCCGGCGTCGCCGAGACCGGGGACGATGTAGCCGTGGTCGTTGAGGACAGGATCCATGGCTGCGACATATGCGTCGACATCGGGATGATCCTTCTGCATTCTCGCCCACGCCACGGGGGTGCCGATGATGCACATGAGGCGGATGTGCTTGCATCCGTGCTGCTTGAGGAACGTGCAGGCCGCGGAGGCGCTGCCGCCGGTGGCGAACATCGGGTCAACAACGATGACTTCGCGCTCGCTGATGTCTTTGGGGAGCTTGCAGTAGTATTCTACCGGCTCAAGGGTGTCGGGGTCGCGGTACAGACCGATGTGGCCGACCTTGCAGGCGGGGATCATGGCGACCATGCCGTCGACCATGCCGAGACCGGCGCGGAGAATGGGAACGACCGCGAGCTTTTTGCCGGCCAGACGCTTTACCGTCGCGTGAGCAACGGGAGTGTCGATCTCAACTTCCTCGAGAGGAAGATCGCGCGTGGTTTCGTAGCACATCAGCATGGCGATCTCGCCGACGAGTTCACGGAATTCCTTCACGCTCGTGTTCTTATCGCGGAGGATGGACAGCTTATGCTGGATCAGAGGGTGGTCAAATACATGCAGCTCACTCATTGTTTTGCTCCTTTGTATGGTTATTTTATATTGATAACTTATTGATCGGTCATGCGGCTCTGACGCTCGCGTTCGGCCTGCGAAAGGCGCAGGTAAACGGGCAGCAGGTCCTCCGCGCCGACGGGCGTTTTGCCGAGCGCGGCAAGGCACACGCCGAAAGCCGTCTGCCAGCGGAGCTCCTCGGGTGCGACCGTGTGGGTAACGCCGTGCGCCGTGAGTGCTTTATCGCAGATCTCCCAGCCGTCGCCGAGGACCCACACGCTCTTCCCCATCGATGCGAGCTCTTCGGCGAGCGCATCGGCGGAGAGGGCACGGTCTTCGGTCAGGCGCGTGACAGCGCCGTCCTTCACGGCAAAGAGTGCATTGTAAAGCTGTGAGCGCCGCGCGTCCATGGCGGGGCAGATGATCGTATCTTCCGAAACAAAGCGGGCACTCTGCGCCATCGCTTCGAGCGTGGATACACCGACGGCCGGACGGTCGAGGCCCCAGCAGAGGCCCTTGGCCGTAGAGATGCCGATGCGGATACCGGTGAAGGAACCGGGGCCCTGCGCTACGGCCACGGCATCGATGTCCTCTTTCGCCGTTTCCGTGTTGCGGAGCATATCTTCGATCATGGGGAGCAGAGTACGGCTGTGCGTAAGTCCCGTGCGCGAAAAGCTCTGCGCAACAAGGGCGCCGTCACGGCAGAGCGCGGCAGAGCACGCTTTCGCCGAAGTTTCCAATCCGAGGATCAGCACAGTTCCACCCCCTCAATGGTGATTTTTCTCTCGTTATCCGAGCATTTTTCAATGCTCACGCGGATCTCCGAGCCGTCGAAGGCTTCGGGAACATTCTCGCTCCATTCGACGGCGCACACGCCGCCGCGATCGAGGTAGTCCTCCCAGCCGATGTCGAAAAGCTCGTCCGCACTGCCGAGCCGGTACATATCAAAATGAAACAGGTCGCGCTTGCCGTAAAGCTCGTTGACAATGGTGAAGGTCGGGCTCGTGACGCAGCCGTCGACTTCCAGACCGCGCGCCAGGCCGCGGACAAACGCCGTCTTTCCGGCGCCGAGCTCGCCGTACATGGCGATAACAACACCTTTTTCCGGCAGAGAGCGCGCCAGGCGAGCGCCGAGCTCCTCGGTCTCCGCCTCGGAGCGGCTGATAAATTCCATATGTTTTGCCTCTTTGCTTAGGCAACACCGCACAATGTCATCTTCGGCGCTTTGCCGAATTATGCGGTGCTGCCCTTATATTCTAAATCTATATTATACACGATATAACGGGCAGAGTAAAGAATTTTTCTTTTGCGCCCGATACAGCTTTTCGGCGGAAAACACGAAAAGATTCGTGAAAAACGGCAGTTTTCAGAATTTCGGGATGCGGCGGATAAGGAGTGCCGCCGTAAGTCCGGTAAGGATGCCGCCCCCGATGCCCGCGATGGCAAGCACCGGAAGATAGGCGATGAGCTGCTTTGTTTCGAGGATCAGCATGGCCATGAGCACCTGTCCCGCATTGTGCGCTATGCCGCCCGCAACGCTCACGCCGACCGTGGTAAAACGGTCGATGCGGCGAAGCAGCGCCATGACGGCGAGGCTCAGCACTGCCCCGGCAAGGGAGTAGAGGAGTGCCCCCACGCTGCCGAAAAGGAGGCTGACGAGCACCACGCGCACAAGAGACACGCCCGCCGCTTCCTTCCAGCCGAAGCGGAAGAGGACAAAGATGACCGCGATGTTCGCAAGGCCCATTTTAACGCCCGGGATGCCGACAGACGGCAGGAGCGACTCCACATACGAGAGGATCATCGCGCTTGCCGTGAGCATACCGAGGAGAACCGTTCGTTTTGTTTTCATGTCAGCTCACCAGATCCACGCCGGAAGACGGCGCGCCTTCGATGCGGATCTCCGTTTTGTTCGGGAGGCAGATGATGCTCTCCCCCGCATACCGTGCCGCGCGGGTGCGCACGCAGATGCCGTCCGGACAGCTTGCCTCCGTAACATCGGCGCAGCCGTCGGAGATGACGAGGACATTATATCCGCCGTTTTCGCTCTCGAGCGTTACGGTCATATCTTCCGAGAGCGGATATTCCGCTGTTTTCTCGCCGTTTACATATACGGCCGCCACGGCGCCGCTCTCCCGGCTCAGGCGCTGCCAAAGGAACAGGGCCAGTGCCAGGAGCAGAAGGACGCCGATGAGCAGTATGTCCGCACGGATGCGGTCTTTTTTGGTTCGTTCGCGTTTCATGCAGTGCCTTTCAAAAAATCCGCCCGGCTTTCGTCGGGCGGATAAAGGGATATTTGCTCAGTATCTTATGATGACGCCGATCGGGCAGGCTTCCGAGCAGGCGACGCATCCGACGCACTTATCGTAATCAATCGTGGCCAGATTGTCAACCACTTTGATGGCATCGGTCGGGCAGGCCTTTTCGCACTTCTTGCAGCCGATGCAGCCGGCGGTGCAGCCGATGCGGACGAGGGAGCCCTTCTGCGTGTTGCTGCAGCGAACGATGGTCGGATCGATCGCGCGGCGCAGCGAGATGATGTGGTTCGGGCAGGTGCGGGTGCAGAGACCGCAGCCGGTGCACATGCTCGGGTAGACCTTCGCGACGCCGTTCACCACATGGATGGCGTTCGACGGGCAGGCATTCTCGCAGTCGCCGTAGCCGAGGCAGCTGTTCGGGCAGGTCCATTCACCCTGGAAGAGGATGTTGGCCGCCGAGCAGTTTTTGATGCCGGCGTACTCGTACTTGTGCTTGGCGGTGAAGCAGTTGCCGTTGCACTTTACGTACGCGACCTTCTCCACAACGTCCTCCGCCTCAACGCCCATGATAGCGGCGATGGAAGCGGCGGCGCCGTCGGCGCCGGGGACGCACAAATTGGTACGGGTCTCCGCACCGGTGGCCAGCGCCTTGGCGTAGCCGTCGCAGCCGGCATAGCCGCACGCGCCGCAGTTGGCGCCGGGCAGGCACTCGCGAATGGTCGGGAAGAGTTCGTCCTCGGGGACGCTCATGTACTTGGAGGCAATAACGAGGACAATGGCGCTGACGGCGCCGATGACAAGCAGAACAAGGATCGCGCTTAATACTCCGTTCATGTCCGTCCCTCCTTAACCGAACAGCTTGTCGGCGATGCCGGCAAAGCCCATGAAGGTCATACTGGTGAGAGCCGCGGCCACGAGAGTGATGGGCAGGCCTTCAAAGCACTTGGGGGGCTTGGCACGCTCGAGAGCCTTGCGGACACCGCAGAAGAGGATCAGAGCGAGGCCGAAGCCGACGCCGGCGGAGAAGCCGTTCACGCAGCTGAGAAGCAGACCGCCCTGTGCGGAGGTGTAGCCTTCGGAGACGTTGAGAAGCGTCACGGCGAGCACCGCGCAGTTGGTGGTGATCAGCGGCAGGTAAACGCCGAGGGCCTTGTACAGAGGCGGAACATACTTCTTGAGGAAGATCTCCACGAACTGCACGAGAGCGGCGATGACCAGGATGAAGATGATGGTGGACAGGTATTCCAGTCCGTTGGGAACCATGACATACTGATAGATGAGGTGCGTGGCGGCACTGGCGAGCGTCATGACGAAGATGACGGCACCGCTCATGCCGATGCAGGAATCGAATTTCTTCGAAACGCCGAGGAACGGGCAGATAGCGATGAACTGAACGAGAACGTAGTTCTGCGTCAGGATCATGCTGAACATGATTTTCAGTACTTCTTTAAGCATCAGTTCTTCGCCTCCTTATTTTCGGCGCATTCGCCCTCGCTGTCGCAGCCGGCGCAGCCGCCTTCGCCGCAGCCCATTTCGGGCTTGAAGGTCTTGCCCTGCTTGGACATGCCGAGCACGAGCATCGCCATCGTCAGGCCGAACATGAAGAAGCCGCCGGGCGTCTGGGTGATGATGCGGATGGTGTATTCTTCGGGGATGATCTGATAGCCGAGCAGGCTGCCGGAGCCGAGGAGCTCGCGGACGATCGCCATGCAGGTAAGGACCATCGTGTAGCCGATGCCCATGCCGAGGCCGTCAAAGAGGCTGTCGATGACGCCGTTCTTGTTGGCGAACATTTCGGCACGGCCGAGCACGATGCAGTTGACAACGATCAGCGGCAGGAAGATGCCGAGCGCGTTGTAAAGATCGATGAGATACGCATGCACGACCATTTCAACGAGCGTGACGAACGTGGCCACGACGACGATGTAGCACGGGATACGGATCTTGTCGGGGATGATCTTGCGGAGCGCGGAAATAACGACGTTGGAACCGATGAGAACAAAGGTAAGTGCGACGCCCATGCCGAGACTGCCCTTGACCGTTACGGAAATGGCAAGGCAGGAGCAGCAGCCGAGCACCAGTACGAGAACGGGGTTTTCCTTGAAAATACCGTTCACAAGGATCTGCATTCTTTTTTTCATATTCTCCGCCCTCCTTTATCGGACCGCCGCAACCGCGGCGCAAGCGGCGTTGACGCCGTCGCGGACGGCGTTGCTGGTGAAGGTAGCGCCGGTCTTGAGGGTAACATCGCTCACATCATCGGAGAGACCGATGAACTTTTCGAGCATGGAATCCTCGCCGACCTTGCTGCCGACGCCCTGCGTTTCACTCGAGACATCCGCCTTCACGAGGAGGATGGTGCCTTCGGTGTCGAAGCCGACCGTCACGGTGACCGTTCCGCCGTAGCCGGTCTTGCCGACCGTAACGACATAGCCGGAATCGTTGTCGCCCTTGTAAATGCCGGTGACACCCTGAGAGGCGAGGTCGTCGCTTACTTCGAGCTGTTCAAAGGATGTTGCTGCGGTGAGAACTTCTCTGCGGGTCGCTTCGGCCTCTGCCAGAGTATTTGCCTCGATCACGGGAGCGGTTTTGGCGTTGGTGAAGCCGAGCAGCGCGGACGCTACGAGGCAGATGACCACGAGCACCACTACGGGGCGCGCCATTTCCGTCCAGAATGTGTTGTTTTTCTTTTCCATTACGCTTTGGCACCTCCCACGGGCTTCGTCCGGCAGCCCTCGTTAATGTAGGACACCAGCAGGTTCATGAGCAGGATGGCGTAGGATACGCCCTCTGCGGAGTTGGCAAAGACGCGGATCGCGCTGGTGAAGAAGCCGCAGCCCACGGCGAATATCACGCGGCCCTTCGTAGTGAAGGGGCTCGTGACATAGTCGGTCGCCATGAAGATGGCACCGAGCATCAGGCCGCCGGCGAAGAGGCTCAGGAACGCGGAAGTCGCGTTGAAGCCGTTGAAGAGGAATGTGAACACGAAGGTGCTGCCGAGGAAGCAGACGGGGATCGTGATCTTGATGACGCCGCGCACGACGAGATAAATGCCGCCGAGGATCAGAGCGATGGCGCAGGTCTCGCCGAGGACACCGCCGTGGGTGCCGAAGAGCAGCGTTTCGAAGCTTCCCATGGTGAGCTTATTCTCCAGGATCGCATTGAGCGGCGTGGCGGTAGTCAGCACGTCCACCGTAGCGGCGGAGACGACATCGGCGCTCGAGAGATAATCCGTCATGCTCTCGGTGAAGGAGAGCATCATGGAAAGACGGCCGACGAGGGCGGGGTTCACGAAGTTGCAGCCGAGACCGCCGAAGAGCATCTTCACGATGATGATGGCGATGAAGTCGCCGACGAGAAGCTGCCAGATGGGCATGCTCACGGGCACGTTGTAGGCGATGAGAACGCCGGTGACAACGGCCGAGAGGTCGGAGATGGTCTGCTCCTTCTTGAAGAGCTTGTTCCAGACGAACTCGAGCAGCATGCAGTTGGCGGCGGAGATCGCGACCAGCAGCAGAGCGCGGAAGCCGAAGATCCAGATGGATGCGATCAGCGCCGGTACGAGGGCGATGAGCACATCGAGCATGATGCGCTGCGTCGTGGCCCCCTGCTTGTGGTAGTGGGGCGAGACGCTTACGATAAGGTCATGGTTCATTTTCCCGCCTCCTTCAAAGATTTCATGCGGTTGTCGTAGTCGCGCACAAGCGTCTTGGAGAGCTTGTTCACCTGTACGAGCGGACGGTGGGCCGGGCACTGGAAAGCGCAGCAGCCGCACTCGATGCAGAGGTTTACCTTAAGAGCCTTGAGCGCTTCGGCGTCCTTGTTCGTATACGCGCGCTCGATCTCGATGGGCATGAGGTTCATCGGGCAGTGGTCGATGCAGCCGCCGCAGCGGATGCACGCGCTCGGCTCCGGCAGACGGGCTTCCTTCTCGTCGAAAGCGAGAATGGCGCTCGTGCCCTTGGCCACGGGAGCATTGAGCGTGAACTGCGCAACGCCCATCATCGGGCCGCCCATAACAAGCTTCTTGGGCTCGCTCTTAAAGCCGCCGGCGAACGCGATCACGTTCTCGCAGGTCGTGCCGATGGGGGCGATGACATTCTTCGGGGAGGCGATGGCGGAGCCGTCCACCGTGATGCACTTCTCAACGAGAGGCATGCCGGTCTTGCAGTAGTGCGCGATCGTCGCCACGGAGGTGACGTTCATCACGATGCTGCCGACATCGATGGGGAGCTTGCCTTCCGGCATGATCTTGCCGGTGGTGTGGTAAATGAGGACTTTTTCGCCGCCCTGCGGGTACATGCTCGGCAGCTTGCGCACTTCAACGCAGCTGTCGCCCGCCGTGACGGACTTCATCTTTTCGATGCAGTCGGGCTTGTTGTCCTCGATGGCGATGATGATCTTTTTGACATTCAGCCACTTCTCGAGCAGCTTGCAGCCTTCGGCGACCTCATCGGCACGGTCGAGCATGGTGCGATGGTCGCTGGTGATGTAGCCTTCGCACTCGGCGCCGTTGATGATGATCTCCTGGATCTTCGATGTGTCCTTCACATCGAGCTTCACAGCCGTCGGGAATGTTGCACCGCCGAGGCCGACAACACCGCTGTCTCGAACGGCGTTGATAAAGCTCGCGTAGTCGGTGATCTCCGGCGCCTTGACGGAATCGGATACGGTCATCTGTCCGTCGGACTCGATCACGACCGCCTGGCAGTTCGTTCCCATGAACTGAAGCAGGGGAATGATCGACTTCACCGTGCCGGAGACGCTCGCGTACACCGGGGAGGATACAAATCCGCCGGGTTCGCCGATCATCTGTCCGACATCGACATGGTCACCGACTGCAACGATGCAGTTGGCGGGCTTTCCGATGTGCATACTCATCGGAATGGTCACCTGAGCCGGGGGCGGCATTTTGATTGCCTGCATGCCGGCGGTGTTCTTCCGATGGGGGATATGCACACCGTTCAGGTTTTTGAGTGACATCCTTTCCACCTCTTGTTAAAAATACTCTTTTTGAACCCCATAAGGAAAAACCGTTCATTCAAGAACATATTTCGGTGAAAATGTTTATTAAAGCACGAACTGTTCACGAAATATTCTCTTGCGGACGAAGCGAACTTATCCGGCGTTTTAGCTGATAAAATTTCGAATGTTTTGCCGATAAATTCCCGCAAAAAATCTTGAAAATCACCGCTTTTTCCGTCAAATTACTATATCACATCGGCTCCGTAAAATCCAGTAAAAATTCACAATTTTTCCATATTTTTATGGAGCATTCACATAACGCCCGCTCCCCCGCCGCGCTTTCCGCGGTGCCGCCCTTATTTCCCCTTGACTTTTTCGCCGGAGTTTGGTAAATTAATTTGGCAAATGAAAATGCGGATATAGTTCATCGGTAGAACGACGGCTTCCCAAGCCGTAGAGGTGGGTT
>CAZKGZ010000054.1:0-8238 GCA_964552365.1 uncultured Oscillospiraceae bacterium
TTCACCAGTACATCAGCATTGATAATCTGCCGACCAAAGTATACGAATACATGGGCGCGGGGCTGCCGGTCATCATTTCCGACACGCACTCGGCCCGCACTCTCGAGGAAACATACGGCTGCTGCGCGTGCGTCGACCCCGACAGCGCCGAGAGCATCGCCGCCGCCATACGCAAACTGATGAACGATCCCGCGCTGCGCGCCGACATGGGGCAGAAAGGCTATCGCGCGCTGCAGGAGCACTTCAACTGGTCGGCCGAAGCCGAAAAACTGACGGCGCTGTACGCCGAGCTTCTCCCCTGAAAACGCATCCCCATTTTTGACCGCAGGAGGACAGTTTCATGACGATCTGCACCCGGTGCATTATGACCGACAAGGGCGACCCCACCATCACATTTGACGGGCAGGGCCGCTGCAATTACTGCACGGACGCTCTTCAGAAGATCAACACGACCGCCTACTTCCCGAACGAAGAGGGAGCGCGGCGGCTCGAGGCAATGCTCGCCAAGATCAAAAAGGACGGCGAGGGAAAGCCCTACGACTGCATCATGGGTATTTCCGGCGGGCTGGATTCCGCGTATCTCGCCTATCTCGGCTATACATGGGGGCTGCGCATTCTCGCCGTGCATGTGGACGACGGCTACGACACGGACATCTCCAAGGAGAACATCCGCAAGCTCGTGGAAGCGGCGCACATTCATATGATCACCATCCGCCCCGATGCGGAGCAGTACAACGACCTGCTGCTCGCCTATATGCGCGCGGGCGTGCCGAATCTCGCCGTGCCGCAGGACAACATCCTCCTCAAGTGCCTCTATGACACCGTGCGCAAGTATAAGATCTCCTATTTTCTCAGCGGCGACAACTTCGCGCTCGAGTGCATTCTCCAGCGCGGCAACACCTACAAGGCGCTCGATGCCGTGAACATCCGCGACATCCACAAGCGCTTCGGCACAATGCCGATGGACAAGCTGAAGCTCATTTCCACCTACGAAAAATATTTCTCCACGCGCGTGGCGGGACTGCATCAGGAGACCCCGCTCAACTATATTGACTACAACCGCGAGCGCGCCTTCCGTGAGCTCGGGGAATTCTGCGGTTTTTCGTATTACGGCCGCAAGCATCTCGAAAACAAATTTACGGCATTCCTGCAGCTGTACTGGCTGCCGCGCAAGTTCGGCGTGGACAAACGCAGCTCGCATCTCTCGAGCATGATCGTCTCCGGACAGATGACGCGCGAGGAGGCGCTCGCGGAGATCGCGCAGCCCATATGCGATGAGGCCGTGATGGCGGAATATATTACCGAGATCAAGCAAAATATGCATCTCTCCGACGAGGAGTTTGAGAAGATCATGGCCGCGCCCGTGCATCAGCACACCGACTATAAGATCGATAAGCTCGACCCGATCCTCCGCTCCGTACTGCACTGATCGAAAGAAGGCATTTTCATGCACATTCTTGTTGTCGCCGGGCATTATCCCGACGCATCCGACCCGCTCGAGGGCATATTCGAGCGGGACCAGGCACACGCACTCGCGCACGCCGGACACCGCGTCACCTACGCGGCCATCGACCTGCGCTCGGCGCGCCATAAGCGTGCCTCCGGCATCACGCATTTTTCCGACGGGACCATGGAGGTCTATACCTTCAGCTTCCCCGTCGGCCCCATCCCGCCGATGCTCCGGCTTATCGGCGAGAACGGCTTTCGCCGCCTGCTCGGCCGCATATGCCGTGAGCAGGGTACGCCGGACATCGTCCACGCGCATTTTCTCGGCGCGGCATCGCTCGCCGCACCGGCAGTCTCGGAGCGCGGTATTCCGTTCGTGATCACGGAGCACACCTCCGCGCTCAACACCGCGCAGCCCACCGACGCGCAGCGCCGGACCATGCTGCGCACCTACCCGAAGGCCGCGGCGCTCCTCACAGTGAGCTCCGGCCTGCAGCAGAATATTCTCCTCGCGACCGGCATCCGCGCGACGGTCGTGCCGAACATCGTCGACACGGAGGCGTTCGGCTCGCAGAAGATCAAGACCGAACGGAGCGAAACGTTCCGCTACGCCGCGGGTGGCGGTCTCATCGCACGCAAGGGCTATGACCTTGTGCTCAGCGCCATGGGCACGCTCACGCAAAAAGGCTATGCCATGCATCTCTCCGTATACGGCGACGGCCCGGAGCGGCACGCGCTCGAGGAGCAGGCCTCCCGCCTCGGCATCCGCGAGAGCGTGGACTTTTGCGGACGCTGTTCGCGCGAGGAAATGGCCGTGGGCTACGCCGATGCGGACGCCTTCGTTCTCGCCTCCCGCCGGGAGACGTTCGGCGTGGTGTACATTGAAGCGATGGCGGCGGGTCTGCCGGTCATCGCGACGAGCTGCGGCGGCCCCGAGGATTTCGTGACGGAGAAAAACGGCATTCTCATCCCGGTGGACGACGAAAAGGCGCTCACGGACGCGATGGAGCACATGATGCTGCACCGCGCCGACTACGACAGCGCCGCCATCGCCGCGGAGACGAAGAAGCAGTTTGCCCCCGAAGCGATCGCCGCCCGCTTGACGGAGATCTACCAAACGGTGATAAAGTAAGAGAGGATCACTTCCTATGCCCGGCTTTTTTGTAAGCAATACGATTTGCAGCGCCCCGCTCCGCGACCTCTATCCGGAACGGCTCACAACGGAAGAGCTGTCTTTCCCGGACGGCACGGTCAAGCGCAGCACGCTCGGCACGTTTGCCGCCGACAAGGCGTTTTTGTCCGATGCGGACGGCATTGTCGTGAGCGAGGGCGTTTTGCTCAACAAAGCGGAGCTTTTCCGGCGCTTCGGCTGCGGCGATGTTGCCTCGCTCCTTCGGAAAATGTACGCCGAGTGCGGTGAGAGCTTCGCTGCGGAGCTGCGCGGCACGGTATCGTGCGCGCTCTATTTCCGCCGGGAAAAGCTGTGGCTCGTCTATACGAACCCCATCGGGGAGCAGACGATCTATTATGCCGTGTGCAGCGGAAAGTTCTATGCCGCATCGCAGGCAAACTATGTGCTCGATGCACTCAAAGCGCAGGGCGAGCCGCTTTCGCTGAATGTGCAGGCGGCGTATCAGATGCTCACTTTCGGATATATGGAGAGCGACGGCACCTACGCAAACGAAGTGCACCGCCTTCGCGGCGGCACGTATCTTCGCATGGAGGACGGCAGGAGTGAAGTGCGCGAATACCACCGCTTTGAAAAGCACCCCGAGCGGTTTGCCGGGCGCTCCGAAGCGGAGATCCTGCGGGAGCTCGATGAGCGGTTTCGCCGTGCGGTGGAACTGGAATATGCCAAAGACGAGGAATACGGTCTTGCCCACTTCGCCGAGATCAGCGGCGGCATGGACGCGCGCATGAGCATGTGGGCCGCGCATTCGATAAAGCCGCGCCATCTGCAGCTTCTGACATACGGCATGGCGGACTATCTCGACGAGCGCTACTCCAAGCGCATCGCCGCGCACTGGCAGGACGAGATCTTTATAAAGCCGCTCAACGACGGCAGCTTTTTCTATGATATTGACGCCAATACTTTCATGCTCGGCGGCCTCAGCTCTTTTGAGGCGATCACCGGCGGCAAGCGCGCGCTCGAAGCGCTGAATTGGCCGCGTTACGGACTCGATCACACCGGGCAGATCGGCGATGCGGTCATCGGCTGCTTCTGCCGGAGCGAAGACGAAATGCGGCGCGGTCTCCCGCGCAAGCGCGTGTCCGAACGGCTCACCGGTCGTCTCGAGGAAAGCGGCTATCACGACACTTTCTCCGACCACGAGCTTTACCTTATGTATACGCGCGCTTTTCAGGGCGCTTGCAATACGCATCAGCTGCGGCGAAATTTTGCCGAGCCCGTCTCGGCTTTTGCGGATACCGACTTTCTGCAGTTCTGCCTCGATGTCCCGATGGAGATGCGCACGAACCGCAAGCTCTATAATCACTGGGTCATTCAATATTACCCCGAAGCGGCGGAGATCCCGTGGGAGGGGACCGGCGGAAAGATCACCGATAACCGCCTGCAGAAGCTCTGGCACCGCCTCAAAAAGCGCGGGCCGGACAAGCTGCTGGAGCTGCTCGGAATGCCCGAAAAGGCACGTTTCAGCATGAACCCGCTCGACTATCTCGCCCGCCGCGGGAGCGCGGTGCGCGAGTATATGGACGCGTACGAGAAGAGCGCATATGATGCGCTTCCCGTCGCGCTGCCGGATACGCTGAAGGCCGATATGAAAGAGCTGTACGCAGTCGGAAACGCCGAGGAGCGCTGCCTCGTGCTCACGGTGCTTGCCGCATTGAAACAGTATTTCGGATCCATGCAAGGGAGATGAAGCCGTGAAAGTTTTATACATAACTTATATTGAATTCAAGTCCACGCAGTTCGGCGCTTCCATGCGTCCGCAGCGGATGTACCGGACATTTCTGGAGGAAGGGCACGAGGTAAAGCTGCTGGCGGTGAGCCAGAACCGCAGTTGCTGGAACGAGCGCCGCGCGGCCGTGGCGGAGATCTCCCGCTGGCTCGACGAAACGCCGCCCGACATCTGCTACATCGAGTCGCCGGTCTACCCGATCCTCATGGACTGCGACTACCGGCTCATCCGCAAGATCCATCGGCTCGGCATCCCGATGGGCTACTATTACCGCGACTGCCACCGCAAATTTCCCGAGCTTTTCCCGCCGCGCGGCGGTTTGGTCGGCTCGCTGAAAGAGGCATATCTGAGCTATAAGCAGAAGCGCACGGACGAGATCCTGCGCCTTATGGACATCGTCTATTTCCCGACGCGGTGCTTTTACGACCTGTTCGACTACGCCGATATGCGCGCGCTGCCGCCCGGCGGCGTGAACAGGCTCGGCCTCTCCTCCCCGGAGAAAAACACCTGCATCTATGTCGGCGGCATTGTGGACACCTACGGCGGCTCGCTCCTGCTCGATGCTTTCGAGTGTCTCAACCGCGGAGAGGAAACATACCGCCTGATCCTTGTGTGCCGCGAAAAGGAATGGAACAGCGTGCAGCATCCGTGCAAGGATGCCCCGTGGCTCGAAGTGCACCATGCCTTCGACAACGAGCTGGAGCCGCTCTACAAGCGCGCCGAGCTCGCCATGGCCGTGTACGACGGCCGCGCTTATGCGAATCTGACGACATCCATCAAGCTCTTTGAGTATCTCGGCTGGGGACTGCCGTTCGTTGTGAGCGGCGCCGCGGAAATGGAAGACATGGCGACGCGCACCGGCTGCGGCATGCGCGCCGCGCGCACGCCCGAAGCGATCGCCGAGGCCGTGCGGCTCGTGCTCCGCGACCGCGAGCACTATGCCGACGCCGCGAGAGCGTTCTTCCTCGGCGGCAATTCGTGGCACGACCGCGTGAAGCAGGTCGTGCGGGAGCTTTCGGAGAAAAAAACGGGCATTGAGGGGTGACACTATGCATATACTCATTCTGCCGTCCTGGTACCGTACGGCGAAGGACCCGGTGAACGGGTGCTTTTTCCGCGAACAGGCGGAGGCACTGGCCGCGCTCGGCCACCGCGTCACGGTGATGGCGTGCTATGCCGATGCCGAAAACGGCGTGCAGACCGAAAAGGTCGTGAGCGGAAATCTCACGGAGTATCTCATTCACGCAAAGCCGGTGCGGTTCCATCTCACCTACTTCGTGTTTCTGCGTGAGATGCGCCGCATTCTGCGCACGGACTGCGCCGACTGCCCGCCGGACATCATCCATGCGCACTCTTTCTATGCGCTCCGCTACGGAAAGGCGCTGCGCGCCATGCTGCACGTGCCCCTCGTATGCACGGAGCATGCCACATGGTTCGAGCGGAACATGCTCTCGGAAAAAGAGCTTCGGAAGATCCGGCGCGATTTCAACGCCTGCGATGCCGTGATCGCCGTGAGTCCCGGGCTGCGCGAGCACATCCGCCCGTACTGCACGAACAAGGACATCCGGGTCATCCCGAACATGGTGAGCGACCGCTTTTTCGAAGGTGAGACCCACAGCGAGCCGGACGGCGTGTTCGGCTTCGTGTCCGTGGGCGGGATGCTCTATAAAAAGGGCTTCGACATTCTCCTCGAGGCGTTTGACGCCGTGCATAAAAAGTACCCGAACACACGCCTCACCGTGTGCGGCGGCGAGGACAAGGAGCGCAATTACCCCGCGCTCGCCGCAAAGTACGATCTCGGCGATGCGCTGAACATCGTCGGGCGCATCTCCCGCGAGGAATGCGCGCGCCGGATGCGCGAAAATCAGGCATTCGTTCTGCCGAGCCGCGCGGAGACATTCGGCGTGGTGTACATTGAAGCCATGGCGTGCGGTCTGCCCATCATTCAGACGAAGATCGGCGCATGGACGATGCTCACGACGCCCGAGACCGGCATTGCGGTCGACACGGAGAACGTGCCGCAGCTCGTTGACGCGATGATCTCCGTGATGGAGCACTATGCTTCCTACGATCCCGAGGCCATCCGGGCCTACTGCCGCGAGAACTTCTCCTCCGAGAGCGTGGCGCGGCGGCTCACGGCTCTGTACGAAGAACTGACCGAAAAGAAAAGGAGCTAAGCGTTGGCGTCCAGTCGTACGAAAAATTCCATAACGAACATATTCACCGGCGCGGTAGGGCAGGTCCTCGATATGCTCCTGAACTTTGCCCTCCGCACGGCGTTTCTCTATATTCTCGGGCAGGAGTATGCCGGCATCAACGGCCTGCTCGCCAATGTGCTGCAGGTACTGAATCTCGCCAATCTCGGCATCGACGGCGCGATCATCTACGCCATGTACAAGCCGCTCGCCGAGGAGGACATCGGCAAGGTACAGGCGCTCATCGGCTTTTACCGCAAGGCGTACCGCATCATCGGCTTTGCCATCATCGTGATCGGCTGCGCCCTCATCCCCGTGCTGCCGTACCTTCTGAAGGACACCACGGAGCTCGTGGACATCCGCATCGTGTACTGCCTCTATCTCGCCGACACGGTGTCCTCGTACTGGTTTTTTGCCTACCTCACCTCGCTCCTGCAGGCCGACCAGCGCAAATATGTCATCACGCGCCTCACCTACTTCTCGCAGATCGGCTCGACGATCGCAAAGGCCGCCGTCCTCTTCCTGATGCGCGGCACGCCGGTGCTCTGCTTCTATGTCTACACCGGCATCGGCATCCTCTTTACGATCGCGCGCAACATCGTCCTGCGCGCCCAATGCCGGAAGCTCTATCCGTGGCTGCGGGAAAAGGCCGGGCGCTCCCTCACAAAAGAGGAGACGCAGGGCATATTCAAAAATGTGGTCGGCATGTTTACGAACAATGTCTGCCGCGTGCTCAACGACGGCATCGACACCACGGTCGTCTCCGCGCTCGTCGGCACGGCCACGGCCGGCGTGTTCACGAACTATGTCGCGCTGCGGCAGTATGTCATCGCGGCGCTCCGCACGGTGCTCGACCCGCTCACGGCGAGCGTCGGAAATCTCTGCGCCACGGAATCCACGGAGAAAAAGGAGAGCTTTTTCCGGACGCTCCAGCTCACCTGCTTCTGGCTCTACGGCTTCGGCGCCATCGGACTGTGGATCCTCTGCGACCACTTCATCGCGGGCGTGTGGCTGCGCAGCACCGACTGGCTCCTCCCGCGCAGCGCCGTGTGCTTTGTCGCACTCAACCTCGCCGTGGAGGGCACGGCCAAGGCCGTCATCATCTACCGCGACGCGAACGGCCTCTACTGGCAGACCAAGTACCGCTACATCCTCTCCTCGGTGTTCAACGCCGTGATCTCCGTTGTGCTCACCGGCCCCGTCGGCATGGGCGTGACCGGCGCACTTGTCGGCACGACCATGAGCCTTTTCATCATGCTCTCGTTCGACCCGATCCTCGTCTACCGCGAGGTCTTTCATAAAAAAGCGGGAGAGTATTACCGCATCTATTTCGGCTGCCTCGCGCTCATCGTCGGGACCGGCGCGCTCGTGTACGCGCTCGCCCTGCCGTTTTCCGCCTACACCGTCGGGAACTTCCTCCTTCGGCTCGTGCTCGTGCTCATCGTGCCGAACGGCCTCTGGTATCTCATCTTCCGCAAAAGCGAAAGCTTCCGCTACCTCCGCGACACCGCCCTGCGCCTCCTGCGCGGCGTGAAGAGAAAACTCGGAAAAGCGTGATTTTCAGGAGAGATCGTATGACTCGCTGCATTTTGTTTTATAAAGACGCCCGCCGTGATTATGCGCTCGAGGCCGTTGTGGACCGCGAGTGCGCTGCGGGGCGCATGGAGCTTGTCGGCGTG
>CAZKGZ010000055.1:0-8216 GCA_964552365.1 uncultured Oscillospiraceae bacterium
GAGGTGAAGGTTTATGCATATGGCCGATGCGCTGCTCTCTCCTGCGGTGGCTGCCGTGATGTACGCTTCTTCCGCTGCGGTTTCCGCCGCTTCCGTGAAGACGCTCAAAAAGGATGAGGACGCAGCGAAGCTCCCGACGATGGCGGTCACGTCCGCGCTCGTGTTTGCCGGTCAGATGATAAACTACACCATTCCCGGCACCGGCTCTTCGGGACATATCTGCGGCGGCATGCTGCTCTCGGCACTGCTCGGACCGCAGGCGGGCTTCCTCTCCATGGTCGTCATCCTCGCCATTCAGGCGCTGTTCTTTGCCGACGGCGGGCTTCTCGCGCTCGGCGCGAACATATGGAACATGGCGTTCTACGGCTGCTTCGTCGGCTATTACCTCATCTGGCGGCCCATCATGCGCAGCGGACGCCTGGCCTCCCGCACGAAGATCATCCTCGCCTCCGTGCTCGGATGCGTGGTGACGCTCCAGCTCGGCGCCTTCTCCGTCGTGCTTGAGACGACGGCCTCCGGCATCACGGAGCTGCCGTTTGCCGCATTCGCCGCCATCATGCAGCCCATCCACCTCGCCATCGGCCTCGTGGAAGGCCTCATCACCTCGGCGGTGCTGCTCTTCGTATACAAAGCGCGCCCCGAGCTCCTCATGGACGCCGGTGTGTCCGAGGGCGGCACGTTCTCCCTCAAGAAGACGCTCGCCATTCTCGCCGCGGCTGCGATCGTGGTCGGCGGCGGACTGAGCCTTTTCGCAAGCTCGAACCCGGACGGCCTCGAGTGGTCGCTCTTCGGCAACAGCGAGGCGGGCTATACCGAGAACATGGGTCTCGACGAGGACTCCTTCGGCATTTCCGGCAGCGCGAGCGAGGCGGCGGAGAGCATCCAGAGCAAGACCGCCGTTCTCCCGGACTACTCCTTCGCGGGCAGCGACAGCGCCGCGGGGACGAGCGTTTCGGGCGTCGTCGGTGCGGCTGCCGTGGCGGCGTTCGCCGCAGCCGTGTGCTTCGCCGGCGGGTTCTTCCGCAAGCGCCGCGCCGCAGAGAGCAAATAACTTTTCCGACATAAACTATTCTGCCGGAGCCGCAAAACCGCGGCTCCGGTCATACTATCCGGCAGCGCCGCAGAGAAGATCGTGCGGCACTGCCATATGTCATATGTAAGAGGCAGAAGCAATGAACGACAAGCTCACCCGGGCGCGCAGCGAGCTGCGGGATATGGAGGCGCTGGCGGCGCAGTCCTCGCCGGTGCATTCGCTCCATCCGCTCGCAAAGCTCCTCGTGACAATTTTATATATCGTGACGGTCGTGTCGTTCCCGAAGTATGACCTGAGCGCGCTCGTCGTGATGGTGCTCTATCCGGCCTTTCTCTATCAGCTCGCGGGCATATCCGTGGGGCTCTGCTTCCACCGCCTGCGCTATGTCCTGCCGCTCGTGTGCGCGGTGGGGCTCGTGAATCCCTTCCTCGACCGCGAACCGATCATGCGCCTCGGCTCGCTCCTCGTGAGCGGCGGCTTTGTTTCGATGCTCACGCTGATGCTCAAGGGCGTTTTCGCGCTCATGGCATCGTTCCTGCTCATCGCGACAACGAGCATCGATTCGCTCTGCGCCGCGCTCCGCAGGCTGCACGTCCCCTCGCTCATCACGACGCTTCTGCTGCTCACCTACCGCTATGTCGGCGTGATGCTCGAGGAGGCCTCGGTCATGGCGGACGCCTATAAGCTGCGCGCGCCGGGGCAGAACGGCATCCGCTTCAATGCGTGGGGCTCGTTCATCGGGCAGCTTCTCCTGCGCAGCATGGACCGCGCCGAGGAGCTCTACGGCAGCATGCAGCTGCGCGGCTTCCGGGGCGAGTTCTACTACGCCGATGTGCGCCCCTTCCGCGCCGCCGACGCGCTTTTTACCGTCGGAGTTTCCGCCGCCGTGCTGTGCGCACGGTATTTCGACATCGCCGCTCTGGTCGGCGGACTTTTCGTGAGGTGAACGAGGATGCTGGTATTCGATAATGTCTCCTTTTCCTATGACGGCGCGCACCCGGTGCTCGACGGCGTGAGCTTTACCGTCCGCGACGGCGAGTCGGTCGGGCTCATCGGCGCGAACGGCGCGGGCAAATCCACCATCATGCGCCTCGTGCTCGGGCTCCTCTCGGGCGAGGGCAGCATCACGCTCGACGGCGTCGCGGTAACGAAGAAGAATCTCGCGGAGATCCGCCGCCGCATCGGCTTCGTGCTGCAGGATTCCGACAATCAGATGTTCATGCCGACCGTATACGAGGACATGATCTTCGGGCCGCTCAACTACGGTCTCAGCCGCGAGGAAGCCGACCGCCGCGCCGACGAGGTGCTCGAAAAGCTCGGCCTCACCGAACTCAAGCACCGCTCGAACCACAAGATCTCCGGCGGCGAGAAGCGCATGGCGGCCATCGCGACCATCCTCGCCATGCAGCCGGACGTCATCCTCATGGACGAGCCGTCCACCGCGCTCGACCCCGTGAACCGCCGCACGGTCATCAACACGGTCAATGAGCTGCCGCAAACGAAGCTCATCGCCTCGCACGACCTCGACATGATCCTCGACACCTGCGACCGTGTCATCCTGCTCTCCCGCGGGCGCATCGCCGCCGACGGCCCCGCCGGGACCGTCCTGCGCGACAGGACACTGCTCGAACAAAACCGCATGGAACTCCCCTTCTGCCTGCAGGGCTACCACCCGCGGCACGGGACCGATAAATAAAAACAGCCGGGGCTGCCTCGTACGATCCGAGGCGGTCCCGGTTATTTGCGTTCTTATGCCTTATGTATTTCGGTATTCGCCCGGCGTCCGGCCGGTGATTTTTTTGAACTGCTGCCCGAAGTAGCTCTGGGAGTGAAAACCGAGCTGCTCGGCGACCTCCTGCACGCTTTTGTGCTCGGAGCGCAGCAGCGATTCGGCAAGCTCTATTTTTTGCTGCATGGTGTATTCCGCGATCGTCATGCCCGTTTCCCGCTTGAACTTCCGCGCGAGATGCGACTCGGAATACCCGGAACAGGCGGCAAGCTCCGCCGCCGGCACGCTTCGCTCCGGGTGGAGCTGGATGAAGTCGCAGCACTTTCGGATCTGCGGGGACACGCCCTCATGGAGCTTCACCCGGTGGACGCGCAGGGCAAAATCCTCCTGCATGGCGGCGTTGACCTCGGTGATCCCGGAGAGATCTGCGGCGGCCTCGATGGCGTTGATGTAGCGGTCGCTGAGCGTGTAGGCGATCTCCGGGTCCAGCCCGCCGCGGATGGCGGCGCGGGTACACAGCGCCGTGAACACGATGGTGATGTTCTTGAAATGGCGCACGGTGCTGCCGTTCCCGAGATTGGCGAGCGAGCCGACGCCGCCGAGTCTGGCCGCCTCGCGCTTTATATTCGGATTGCCCTCCTCCACGAGCCGGAGGAGCTTCTGCTCCATCGCCCAGGTGCCGTGAACATTCGCGCCGGAGGCGCGGGGCTCGTCCTGCCGCCGGGGCACCGGACGCTGCGGAAAGCGGATGTCGCTCGCCGTGATCTTCTCTCCGGTGATGCAGTAGTGCAGCATGAGGCCGTACTCGAAAAGCCGCGTGAGCGGGATCACGGGGACCTGCTCGAGAATACGCCGGAACTCGTGCCGGACCGCCGCGGAGACATTGAGTCGCTCGAGCGCCGCCTCCAAAGCGCCGGGCGCGACATCCTCCACAAAGACCGGCCCGATCACATGGATATAGAGCAGCTCGCCGGAGGCGTCACGCTCGGGATCCGCGATCCACAGAAAGCTCAGCGCGCCGGTCACGGCCACAGGGCGGTCGCCCTCCCGCAGCTCATCGAGTGCCCCCGACTGCTCCGCATCGAGCACGAAGGCCGTACTCAGCGCCCGGTCATCCGGCAGCGAGCTGTATACGCAGTTCATCCGCGCGTCGTAGGTCTGAAAGCACAGATCATGGGCGCAGGAGATAAGCTCCCGCAAAAGCCGAAGGTTCCGTTCCGTATTCTCCGCCACGCCGCACACCTCTTTTCCGCATGTTTCTGCCGTAAGTATACCACGGTCGGACGCCGGAAACTATAAAAATTCTGCTCTTTTTATCGTTGATACGGCAAAATTTTTATTATAGCAGATTTACGATAAGAATATGCGTTTCTCTTATAACGGCTCCGCCCGATGCCGTGATACGATAGCGGCAGCAAAAGGAAATTTGCGGAAGCTGCAAGGAGGAAAAAGACGCATGAAAACCATTCGCATGAAATTCATGCAGGCAAAGTTTTACGACACGCGGGTGAGCTCGCCGAATGTCAAAAACGCGGAACGCTGGCTCGGGTATTTTCTCGGCCCGGCGATCGTGGCCTGCATGAACGGCATCTGTTCGCAGAGCTATCTCAATGTGTTCTATACGGACGTACTGGGCCTGAGCTCCGTGGCGGGCGGGCTCTTTCTCGCTCTGATGCCCATGATCTCCAAAGTCATAGACGCCGTGACCAATATCCTTATGGGCCGCCTCATCGACCGGACCTATTCGCCGCGGGGCAAGGCACGCCCGTGGCTGCTCATCTCCGGGCCGCTCCTGGCGGTCTCGTCGATCCTGCTCTTCGCTGTCCCCGAAAGCACCACGACGCTGACCGTTCTCTGGGTCACGATGACCTACAATCTCTATTTCTGCGTGGCGTACACCATGTACAACATCAGCAACAACCTGCTCATTCCGCTCTCCACGCGCGACAACAAGCAGCGCGACACGCTTGCCATGGCCAACTCCATGGGCATCAACATGGTGCCGGGGCTCCTCGTGAGCATGATCTTCCCGATGGTGCTGCTGCCGATGCTCGGCGTGGACAGAGGGAAATGGGCACTCGCCATGGCGATCATCGGCGTTCTCGCCGTCCCCGCAACACTGCTCCAGTATAAATTCAGCCGCGAGCGCGTAACGGAGGATGAGACAGCGGACATCGAGACGGCGGAGCTTCACACATTCCGCGAGCAGGTGAAGGGCTGTGTGTCCGCCAAATACTGGCTCATCGTGATGGGGATCATCGTTCTCTACCATCTCTACAACAATTTCCAGGTCACGAGCACGATCTACTACTGCAACTGGGTGCTGGGCACATATAACGACGGCATTACCACGACACTTGTAAACGCCGTCGGACAGGCGCCGCTCGGCATCGGCGTGCTGATCCTATGGCCGCTCGTCCGCAAGGCCGGCAAACGGAATGTGATGATGGCCGGCTGCGCGCTGGGCATCGTCGGGTGCGTGATCTCTCTTCTCGATCCGCGCTCGATGACCACCGTGCTCATCGGTCTTGTGCTCAAGTCCTTCGGAACGCTGCCCATCGTCTACACGCTCACGGCGATGCTCGCCGATGCACTCGACTATGTGGAATGGCGCAACGGCTTCCGCTGCGACGGCTTCTCGTCCTCGGTGTTCGGCATCATCGTGACCGTATCCGTCGGCATCAGCTCCGGCGTATTCAATCTGCTGCTGGGCGTCACCGGCTACACGGCACCGCTCGCGGACGGAACATGGACGGCACAGAGCGCGTCCGTGCAGAACCTGTTTATCGCGGGACTCTTTATCGTCCCCGCCGCCGCGCTGCTCATCATCGGCGTTCTGCTCGTGTTCTTCCGCGTGGAAAAGGATCTGCCGCAGATGCGCGAGGACATCCGCGCCCGCCGCGCGGGGGAGAGGGGGAGCAAAGCATGATGCACCTTGTGCCTTATCCCACGGGGATCATTCGGGAGGAGACCGGAACCTTTCGCATGCCCGGGACCGCCGGCGCGGAAACGGGCGGATTTGAAGCGTGGTGCCTTGAGGCCTTCGCCGCCCGCATGGGACGGCCGGTCGGCGGCACTGCGTGGCTGCACCTTCTGAAGAATGCGGCGCTGCCCGAGGAGGGCTACCGCCTGACCGTCTCCGAAAACGGCGTCACCGCCGAAGCGAGCACGGAGCGCGGCATCGTGTGGGCGCTCACCACGCTCGCCTCGCTCACGGACGGCGGGAGGATCCCCTGCTGCACCATCGCCGACGCGCCCGTTCACGAGCACCGCGGCCTCAGTCTGGACTGCGTGCGGCACTTCTTCCCCGCGGAGGAAGTGAAGAAGATCATCGAGGAGATCTCCCTTGCGAAAATGAACGTGCTGCACTGGCACCTGTCCGACGACCAGGGCTGGCGCATCGAGAGCCGGAAGTTCCCGAAGCTCAATGAGGTCTCGCCGCAGTTCTACACGCAGGACGAGATCCGCCAAATCGCGGAGTTCGCGCGCGTCCGCGGCGTGGAGATCGTCCCCGAGATCGATATGCCGGGGCACACGAGCGGCCTTCTGGCGGCGTACCCGCAGTACAGCTGCTCCGGCCGCGCTGTGACGCTCGCGACAGCCGGCGGCATTTACCCCGTCATCCTCTGCGCGGGCCGCGAGGAGACGTTCGCCTTTGCCGAAGAGCTGCTCGACGAGATCCTGCCGCTCTTTCCGGGGAAGCGCTTCCACATCGGCGGCGACGAAGCGCCGAAGAGCGAGTGGAAAAAGTGCCCCCTCTGCCGCGCGCGGATGGAAGAGCAGGGCATCGACGCCATCGAGGATCTGCAGGGCTACTTCACATCGCGCATCATCGGCATACTGAAAAAGCACGGCAAGACGCCCGTGTGCTGGAACGAAACGCTGCTCGCCTCGAATGTCCCCGCAGATATTCAGGTACAGTACTGGACGCTGCAGCACCGCATCCCGATGCAGCGCTTCGCGGAGAACGGCGGGAAGTGGATCTATTCCGACATGTTCGAGCTGTATCTGGACTATCCGTACTCCATGACGAGCCTCAAAAAAATCTACGAGACCGAGCCGCACCTCGGAAAGACATCGTTTGCCGACGATCCGAACCTCCTCGGACTGGAAGCGTGCATCTGGGCGGAGCACATCGAAAGCCCGGAGCGCCTCGAGGAGCTGCTCTTTCCCCGCGTCCTCGCCGTGGCCGAGCTCAACTGGAGCGGGCGGCGGGATTACGGGGATCTCAAGACCCGCCTGCGCACCGTGATCGCCGGAGAGCTGCACAAAGGCATTCACTATACGCCCGAGAGCGGGTGGGAGCCGAAGGGCGCTTCGCGCAAGAAAGAGGCCATCGACTATTTTATCAAAGTCAACTCCATGCCCCCGGAGGTCAAAGCGCAGACCGTAGACGCCGCCGCCCCGAACAGGGAGTTCGCCTCCGCCTTTATGAAAAAGTTCTTCCGCCCCGCCGACCTCCCCGCCCTGCTCATCGCCATGTTCCGGCATTGACAGGGAGGACAGAGCCGATATCATGGTTTTGCGATTCGCCTCGGATTTTGGCTTTGTTTTTCACACATAACATATTTTGAACAAAAATGACAGAATATCGTTACCGCCTGCGATTTTTACTCTGCTATAGTCGTTATGCAGAGGGGACCGCGCCGCGCGGCGCGCCCCGGGACATCATAAGGAGGAGTTAACATGAAGAAAAAGAAAGTTTGGAAAAAGGTACTGATCATTGTGCTGGCCGTGGTGCTGCTCATCGGGGTCGGCGGTTTTGCCGCCTATAAGATCTTCGGGAGCAAGGTGCTGACGGTGATCCTCGCCAACAAGCCGGGCAACGCAGCGGAGTATTCCGTCGAGGCCGTCGAAGAAAATCCCGACAGCCCGCTGCGCGGCAAGACGATCATCTTCCTCGGCAGCTCCGTGACGGACGGCCACGGCTCGTGCGGCACATCGTTCGTGGAATATCTCGAGAAGATCGACGGTGTGAACGGCATCAAGGAAGCCGTCGGCGGCACAACGCTCGTGACGACCGGCACCGATTCCTACATCCCGCGCATGGAGACCATCGACACATCCATCGCGGCGGACGCCTTCGTCTGCCAGCTCTCCACGAATGACGCGACGAAGGAACTGCCGCTCGGCACGGTCAGCGAGAGCTTCGACCGAGCCGACTTCGACACGTCGACCATCGCGGGCGCCATCGAGTACATCATCTCCTACGCCGGCGACACCTGGAACTGCCCTGTCGTCTTCTACACCGGCACGAAGTACGACAGCGAAGCCTACGGCGATATGGTCGCGCTCCTTCTGGAGATCAGCGACAAATGGGACTGCGGCGTGATCGACCTCTGGAACGACGCCGAGCTCAACGACATCACGGACGAGCAGCGCAGCCTCTATATGCTCGACGGCATCCATCCCACCAAAGCGGGCTACCTCGAATGGTGGCTCCCCGCCTTCGAA
>CAZKGZ010000056.1:0-5902 GCA_964552365.1 uncultured Oscillospiraceae bacterium
TGGGAGAGGTGGCCGAGCGCAGCGAGGACGGGGAGGGTAACACCTATGCCGAAAGACCCTCTCAGTCACCTTCGGTGACAGCTCTCCCAAAGGGAGAGCCAAGTCCGTCTTCTGCGGTGACAGCTCTCCGCTGCGTAGTATGTCGGCATAAGAAATGGATCGTATCTGTATCGATACGATCCATTGTTTTTCTTATTGCTGCGTGGTATCGGGCTCCTGCGGCGCGGGGGGTTCGGCTGCCGGCTGCCGGGGTTCGGCTTCGGGCTGATTGGGCTCGGAGGCGGAGCCGGCGGGGGGCATGCATTTGTGGTCGCAGAAGTAGTTGAAGTCTTCGCCGTCGATGGTCTCGTTGATGAGCAGGTACTCGGCGAGGGCTACGAGCACGTCGGCGTGGGCGCGGAGGATCTCCTCGCACTTGGCGGCGGCTTCGTCGAAGATCTTCTTGACTTCCTCGTCGATGGCGGCGGCGGTCTCCTCGGAGTAGCTCTTCGTCTGGCCGAAGTCGCGGCCGATGAAAATGCTGTGGCCGGAGGAGTCGTAGCTGATGGGGCCGAGGCGGTCGCTCATGCCGTACACGGTGACCATGTTGCGGGCGATGTGCGTGGCCTGCTGGATGTCGCCGGAGGCGCCGGTGGAGATGTCGTCGAGGAAGATGCGCTCGGCCATGCGTCCGCCGAGGGCGACGATGATGTTCTCGAACATTTCGCTGCGCGCGCGGAAGGTCTTGTCATCCTCGGGACGGAAGAGCGTGAAGCCGCCCGCCTGTCCGCGCGGGATGATGGTGATGTACTGCACGGGGTCGACGTGCTTGAGATAGTGCGCCGCGATGGCGTGGCCGGACTCGTGGTAGGCGGTCAGGCGGCGGTCCTTCTCGGTGATGACGCGGGATTTCTTCTCGGGGCCCATGGAGACCTTGAGGATGGCGTCATCAATATCTTTCTGCATGATGAAGCGGCGCTTGCGGCGCACGGCGAGAAGCGCTGCCTCGTTGAGCAGGTTCTCGAGATCCGCGCCGGAGAAGCCGGGCGTGCCGCGGGCGATGTTCTTGAGATCCACATCGTCGCCGAGCGGCTTGCCGCGGGCATGGACTTTCAGGATGTCGGTGCGGCCCTTGATGTCGGGCAGGCCGACGTACACCTGACGGTCGAAGCGGCCGGGACGGAGCAGGGCGTTGTCGAGGATGTCGGCGCGGTTGGTCGCCGCCATGACGATGACGCCTTCGTTGTCGTTGAAGCCGTCCATCTCCACGAGCAGCTGGTTGAGCGTCTGCTCGCGCTCGTCGTGACCGCCGCCGAGGCCGGAGCCGCGCTGACGGCCGACGGCATCGATCTCGTCGATGAACACGATGGCGGGGGCGACCTTCTTGGCCTGCTCGAACAGGTCACGGACGCGGCCCGCGCCGACGCCGACATAGAGCTCTACGAAGTCGGAGCCGGAAATGGAGAGGAACTCCACGCCGGCCTCACCGGCGACGGCCTTGGCGAGCAGCGTTTTGCCGGTGCCCGGAGGGCCGATGAGCAGCACGCCCTTGGGGATGCGCGCGCCCATTTTGGAGTAAGCGGACGGATTTTTCAGGTATTCTACGATCTCCTGCAGCTCTTCCTTCTCCTCGTCCGCACCGGCGACATCGGCGAAGGTCTTCTTCTGCTTCTCTTCGCTGCCGAGGCGCGTGCGGGCCTTGGAGAATTTCATGACGCCGCCGGCGCCGCCGCCCTGGGCGGAGCGCATCATGGAGTACCACAGCACGCCCATGATGGCGAAGATGATGAGATACGGAATGAACGACATCCACCATGCGGCTTCCCACGCGGGGGCATAGTCATACTCGGTGAGGATGCCCGCGGCCTTCTGCTCGCGGATGAGGTCGTTGAGGTCGGAGTAGAAAATGCTGAAGCTGCCGCACTCGTAGGAGTAGACGGTCTGTCCCTTATAGGCGGAGCGGAGCCTGAGCGTGAGGTTGCCGTCGGTGTCGAGAGAGAACGACTCCACCTGTTCGTTTTCGAAGAGGTCGACGACTTCGGAATAGATGAGCGTGCCGGTGTTCTGCGTCTTGGTCATGGAGTAGATCGTGCCGAGCAGCAGCACGGCCACCAGAATGGCAAAACCGATGCGGCGGGAACGGCTGGGTGCGGGTCGGTTGTTCAAAAACTGTCACTTCCTTTTCTGCCGCGTCCGTGCGGCGAGGGGGGAAAAAATCTATGGAGAAATTAATTTGCTTACTCAGTTGTTCTCGTACACGGCGGGCTTGAGGATGCCGATGTACGGGAGGTTGCGGTACTTTTCCGCATAGTCGAGACCGTAGCCGACGACGAACGCGTCTTCGACGGTGAAGCCGACGTACTTGGCGTACACGTCCGCGCGGCGGCGGGCGGGCTTATCGAGGAGCGTGGCGATGCACACGGAGGCGGGGTTGCGGTTGGCGAGGTACTTCGTGAGGTAGCTGAGCGTCACGCCGGAATCGAGGATGTCCTCCACGATGACGACGTCGCGCCCTTCGATGTCCTGGCTGAGGTCCTTGTTGATCTTCACGGCGCCCGTGGTGGAGGTGCCGGAGCCGTAGGAGGAGACCGCCATGAAGTCGACGCTTCCGGGCACGGTGACTTCGCGGAACAGATCCGCCATGAAAATGAAGCAGCCCTTCAGCACGCCGACAAAGATCGGGTTCTTGCCCGCATAGTCGCGCGAGATCTCCTCGCCGAGCTCGTGGACGCGCTTTTTCAGCTGCTCCTCGGTGAGCAGTATGGTTTCGATATCGTCTCTCATTTCACTCATGTTTTATCTTCCTTTGTGTCCGCCGGGATCGGCCGGACGGTGATTTTGCAGAATTTCTCTCCGGGCGCGGGGTAAGCTCTCTCACTCTGCCCGACGCCGTATACCGCGAGCACGCCCCGCGCGTCCCGCACGACGGGAATGGTCTCCCGAAGCGGTGCCGGTATGCGCGCTTCCCCGGCCAGAAGCTTTCGGACGGAGCGCGTTCCCGCACGGCGGTGCAGAACGATCGTATCTCCCGCGGCGGGAGGCGCAACGGTCAGTTTATCACATATATTGGCACATGAAAAGCAAAAAGTGTTGAACGAACTTTGAATTTCCGCGCCGGGCGGGCAAATTTCGCTCGAGATCTCCCAGAGACCGGGGAAAACGAGCGTCTCTCCCGGAGTAACGGTGCGCTCCGGAAGGCGTCCGGCGGGAGCCGTTTCCTTCCATAACTTTCCGAACGAGCGCACGATGCGCCGCCCGGGCAGCTCGAGTACGCCGTTCCCGCTCCCCTGCGCGAAGGCGAGGAGCGCATCGCCCCTCTCGCGGGAGAGATCCCCGCCGAGCCAGAGCGTGAGAGCGCGCCGCGAAATGCTCCGCGGCAGGGCGGTGAGCTCCGCGCACGGGATCGCCTCGCCCCAGAGCGTGAGCTTCTCTTCGGCGAGGGAGGCGAGATAGGCCTCGTCCTCCGCGAGCGTTTCCGCCATGCGCGATATGCTGCGCGCGGCGCCGGGGTGGATGTCCTCGAGCGCGGGCAGGAGCGAAAGGCGCACGCGGTTTCGCGCGGCGTCCGTTTCGGCGTTCGTCGAATCCTCCACATGGGGGATGCCGTGCGCGGCGAGATAGGCTTCGATGTCGCTGCGCGGCGTGCGCAGGAGCGGCCGGACGATGTCGCCGCGCCGGTCGGGGATGCCGCACAGACCGCGAAGGCCCGTGCCGCGCGCCATGCGGAAGAGGATGGTCTCCGCGTTGTCGTTGAGATTGTGCGCCGTGGCGATGCGGTCGGCGCCCTGCTCGGCAGCTGTCTGCCGCAGAAAGGCGTAGCGCAGATCGCGCCCCGCCGTTTCGATGCTCTCGCCGTGCGCGGCGGCATAGCCGGGCACATCGCCGCGGCCGGGGAAGAACGGAATGTGCCATTCTTCGCAGAGCGACCGCACGAATTCGGCGTCCCGCTCGCTCTCCGCGCCGCGGATGCCGTGGTTAAAGTGCGCACACAGGACTTTCACATCGCCGAGACGGCGGATGAGATCGAGCATGCACACCGAGTCCGCGCCGCCGGATACGGCGCAGAGCACCGTGCAGCCCGGGGGCAGCAGCGAACGGTCGAGCACCGGCTCAGCCATAGCGCGCCTCGGCGTCGTGGAAGGCCGTATACTCGCCCTGCCACTGCAGGTTGTCCTTGCCGGTCTCGCCGTGGCGGTTCTTGAGCACGATGAGCTCGGTGAGATTCGGGTTCTCGACCTCCTGATCGTAATAGCCTTCGCGGTAGATGCCCATGACGACGTCGGCGTCCTGCTCGATGGAGCCGGACTCACGCAGGTCGGAGAGCATGGGGCGCTTGTCCTGGCGCTGCTCGTTGGCACGGGAGAGCTGCGAGAGGCACAGCACCGGCACATTCAGCTCCTTCGCCATGATCTTCATCATGCGCGACATATCGCTGACGGCCTGCTGACGGCTCTCGTTCGCCCAGGTGTTGCGGCTGCCGGAGCCCTGCATGAGCTGCAGGTAGTCGATCATGATGAGACCGAGATTTTTGAGCCGGCGGCACTGCGCGTTCATCTCCGCTACGGTGAGGGAGGGGTTGTCGTTGATGAGGATGTCGAGCTGCGAGATCGCCGCGCACGCGTGCGAAATGCGCTTCCACTCGTCCATCGAGAGGTCGCCCGAGAGCAGATTGCCGAGCGGCACCTGCGCCTCGCTCGCGAGAAAGCGCGTGACGAGCTGCTCGCGGCTCATTTCGAGCGAGAATATGGCAACGGTCTTCTTCGACTGCTTGGCGGCATTGAGGCAGATGTTGAGTCCCAGACTCGTTTTGCCCATGCCGGGTCGGGCGGCGATGAGGATAAAGTCGCCCTCGTTCATGCCGAGAATGCGCCGGTCCACATCCCGGAAGCCGGTCGGCATGCCGGGAATGGGCTGTCCGGATTCGGCCAGGTCGGAGAGATTGGAGTACACGCTGTTCACGACCTGCGACACCGGCATAAGGCCGCCGACAACGCGGTCCTGCCGCAGCGCGTAGATCTTCTTTTCGCACAGATCGAGCACATCGCCCGCCTCGCCCGCGCCGGAGGAGGCGCTTTCGATGGTCTCCTCGCACACGCCGATGACATTGCGGAGCAGCGCCTGATCGCGCACGATGGCGGCATACTTGAGCACGTTCGCCGCCGTCGGGGTCAGCCGCATGAGCTCGCGGACATACTGCTGCGAGCTTTCCTCTTTGTATACGCCGCGCACCTTCATCTCGTCGAGCACCGTGACCGGGTCGACGGGCTTGCCGAAGGTGAACATCGAGAAGATGGTCTCGAAAATGTCGCGGTTCTGCGGGAGATAGAAATCCGCGCTGCGCACTGCCGTCATCACTTCCGGCAGGCATGCGGGGTCAATGAGACAAGAGCCGAGCACCGACTGCTCCGCTTCCGCGGACCACGGTACCCGTCGGCCGAGCAGTTCTTCCATGCGCTTACTGTTCGATGACGAGCAGCTGCACCGTGCCGTCGATGCCGTAGCCGAACTTGCACTTCACGGAGTAGCTGCCGAAGCTCTTGATGGGGTCGGCCTGCACGATGCGGTTCTTCTCGACGGTGATGCCGTGCTGCTCCTTGAGCGCGTCGGCGATCTCCTGCGAGGTGACGCTGCCGAAGAGACGGCCGTTGGAGCCGGCCTTGGCGCGGATGGTGACGATGACGTCCTTGAGCTTCGCGGCGGCGGCTTCGGCCTCGGCCTTTTCGCGGGCCTCCTGGGCCTTCTTCGCCTTCTCCTTGAGCGCGAGGGCGTTGAGGTTGTCCTTCGTTGCGAGAGCGGCGAGCCCGCGCGGGATGAGGTAGTTGCGGGCGTAGCCCTCGGAGACCTCTTTCATCTCACCCTTCTTGCCCTGTCCGCGGACATCCTGCTGGAAAATAACTTTCATTTCAATGATCCTCCTCGGGAA
>CAZKGZ010000056.1:6002-8204 GCA_964552365.1 uncultured Oscillospiraceae bacterium
CGCAGAGCACTTCAGTCGGTCGCGAAGTATTGATCGATGGCAGCGTAAAGTTTGGTTACGGCGTCGTGGACGGTGATGTCGTGCAGCTGCGCACCGGCTGCGGAGTGGTTGCCGCCGCCGCCGAGGCTCTCGAGCAGCACCTGCACGTTCACATCGCCGATGCTGCGCGCCGAGATGGAAACGCCTCCGTCGTCCGTCGGGTAGAGGACGGCGCTGGCCGTCACGCCGGAGATGTTCAGAAGCTCGTCCGCGGCCTGTGCGGCGATGATGCGGTTCTGCGTCTCCTCCGCCGCCGCCACGGCGATGCCCTTGTAGATCTGCGCGTGCTTCATGATGTCGTAGCGCTCCATCGTCTCCTCGAGGCCGTTCTGGAAGAGCAGCTTCACGCGGGTGGTGTCCGCGCCGAAGCGGCGGAGATATGCCGCGGCGTCAAACGTGCGGTCGCACGTGCGGATGGTGAAGTTTTTCGTGTCGAGCACGATGCCCGCGAGAATGGCGTCCGCCTCGACGGGCAGGATGTCTTTCGGCTCGATGAGCTCCTGCATAAGCTCCGTGACGAGCTCGCACGTGGACGAGGCGTTCGGCTCATAGAGCGCGAGGATGGCGTTTTGGATGTACGTCGCGGCGCGCCGGTGGTGGTCGATCACCGCGAGACGGCTGCTGCATGCCGTGAGCAGGGATTCGTCCTCCACCTGCTCGGGGCGGTTCGTGTCCACGACCACGAGCAGTGTGTGGCTGTCCGCTTCGAGCAGCGCCTCCTCGGGGCTGAGGAACGCATTTTTGTACTCCTCTTCCTTCTGAAGCTCGGCGAGGAGCGAGGCGACGGCGTTTTTGTCCTCGTCGAGGACGATGCGCGCCGTGCAGCCGTAGCGCCGCGCGATGCAGCGGATGCCCACCGCCGCGCCGACGGCATCGATGTCGGCATACCGGTGTCCCATCACGAGCACCTGCGAGGCGTCCTGAATGAGACGCGAGAGGGAGTTGGCCGTCACGCGGGACTTGACCTTCGTGCGCGTTTCCACTTCCGTGCCGCGCCCGCCGTAGAACTCGAAGTTGAACTTGTTCTTCACGACCGCCTGATCGCCGCCGCGCGAGAGCGCCATGTCCTCGGCGAGCGAGGCGAAGGAGTAGTCCTCCTCGTAGCCCGCGCCGTCAAGCCCGACGCCGATGCTCACCGTGGCGTGGATGCCCGTGAGATTCACGATGGAGTGCATGCTCTCGATGAGCGTGAAGCGGTTTTTCGTGATCTCGTCGAGATGCTGCTTCTCGAATATGAATATGTAGCGGTCGCGGTCGACGCGCCGCAGGATGCCGCCGCGCCCTTCGCACCATTTCTCCACGCCCAGGTCGAGCTGGCTGCGCAGCTCCGTGCGCTGACGGTCGGTGAGCGGCTTCATCATCTCGTCGTAGTTGTCCACGAGGATGATCATCACGACCGGCCGCGTGGCGAGGTACTTTTCCTTGACATCCTCGTACTCGGTCACGTCGAGCCAGTAGGAGATGCCCATGAACTCAAAGGTCTCCTCCTGCTCTCCGGCGCGGACCATGTTGCCGTTGACCTCGTACCGGTGACCGCGCACCTCGAGCACCTCCGCCATGCGGGTCTTGCCCTCGAGGAGCCACTTGCTGTTGAATTCCGGCACATAGGTGGTGATGCGCGCCTCGTACGCGGAGTGCGAGCGCCCGCACATCTCCCAGAACGCCTGGTTGCCCCACACGACGCCGGTGTCGTTCAGACGGAACACCGCCATCGGCAGCGGAAAATGCATGAGCGTGTTGCTCGTCGCGGACTCCGTGGTGTAGGCGGCGCTCTCCACGAACGCCTGCATCTGCTTGCGCCGCTTGCGCGCGCGGATGAACACGTATACCGCGAGAAGCACCGTGATGATGCCCTCGGCATACGCGAGATCGTGATTCACGAAGTAGGTAACGGCGGCAAATATGACCATGAGCAGCAGGCACATACGAACGCCCGGCTCGGCAAATTTCGGCGGTTTGCGGCTGTTCAATCGATCCTCTCCCCCCACCGCCCCGCAAAACGGGGTGCAGACAAAAATACAGAATATACTATACCACAACCCGCCCGTAAATGCGAGAACTTTTCGCATGGATTTGCAAAAAAGCCGCCGGCGTCCGCCGTTCTCCTGTTGAGCGAATTTTTAGCGATTTGCGAAAATAATGCTTTACATTTCACTTATTGTG
>CAZKGZ010000057.1:0-8191 GCA_964552365.1 uncultured Oscillospiraceae bacterium
ACCACGCGGCTGATCTTGTCGGCGAGCGGGTTGTCGCCCATCTGCGACACCATGTTGTGGAAGCGGTTGTCCACATCGAAGAAGCGGTCGACCTTCTCCGCATCCGGCGCATCCGAGGCGATGATCGCCTTCATCTCCTCCAGAATGTCCCGCAGAGCCTGAGCGTCCTTCTCGTTGTACTTCGCGGCGGCGAGGCGCATCGTGCCGACCTCCACCATCTCGCGCAGCTCCATGAGGTGCTCAAAGGAGTCCTGATTGAGGATGATGCCGTAGATCATCGGATCGATCATGCTCTCCTGAAAGCCGCTGCACACGAACGTGCCCTCGGCCCGCTTGCTCTCCAGCACGCCGAGATAGGCGAGGATCTTAATGGCCTCGCGCACCGAGCTGCGCGCCACGCCCATCGATGCGGCCAGCTCCGGCTCCGGCGGAATGCGGTCGCCGGGCTTGAGCTCCCGGTTCCGGATGGCGTCCGTCAGGCAGTTGATAACGCTCCGCACCACGGACTCCTGTTTTAAATTTTTCACATACCCCGGGGTCTCGCCCATGCCATGTGTCTCCTTCCGTGTCCGACAATGAAATCTCTTATGTATAACATAGTACAAAACCGCCAATTCGTCAAGTAAAAGATCGTTAACCTATAAGAGTGTCGGTTATCTTTCACCGGATTTTATCATAAACAGCGGATCTTTATCAAACGATAGCCCAACGCAGCGGGTCTCGTTTGATGAAAAAGACGCTGTCTCACTATCCATGAGGCAGCGCCTTTTCTGAGGAAGAAAGGTGATGAGAGTTTGCGCTGAGAGTTTGTCAATAACGGCAGCGCCGCAGTGGTGCGGTTTTGCCTTTATTTTCCGAGATAAAGGGACTGCTTGGCGAGGACGAGGTGCAGCATGAGGTCGTTGCAGGGGGTGGGGATGCCGTGCTCGCGGCCGAGGCGGGCGACGGCACCGTTGATGATGCGGATCTCGGTCTCGCGGTGGTGCTGGACATCCTGCACCATGGAGCTGATGGTCTCGTCGGTCATGCGGGCGACTTCGTAGGCGTGCTCCAGCTCGGCATCATGCTCGAGCGTGCAGCCGCAGGCGTTGGCCACGTTGATGGCCTCTTCCACGAGCATGCGGGCGGCTTCGCGGTAGTAGGGGTTCGAGTCAACGAGACCGTTCTTGGTCTCGAGCAGGGCGCTCATGCCGTTGATGGCGACGTTCGCGAGCAGCTTGTGCCACACGGCGTTCATCACGTTGTCGTGCACCATGACTTCGAGTCCCGCCTCGCGCAGACCCTCGGCCATGCGCTCGATGTTCTCCTTGGGAGCCTTGGGGGAGCCCATGTTGGTAACGCCCGTGCCGGTGTGCTTCACATGGCCGGGAGCGACCGGCGTGGCACCGAACGCGGTGTTGCCGATGATGATCTGCTCTTCGGGGATGACCTTCGCGATCTCATCGTAGTTGCCGAGACCGTTCTGCAGGCAGAGCACCATGGTGTGCTTGTCGACCATCGGGAGGGCATTGCGCACGGCGGCTTCGAGATACTGATAATGCACGAACACGATGAGCAGATCGACAACGCCGATCTCCTTCGGGTCGGTGGACGCCATGGCGGGGTGGGTGACGACGGTCTTGCCCATTTCCGCGCCCGGAGCGAGCTCTTCCATAACGATGCCGTTCTTCTTCACGGAATCAATGACCGCCTCGGAGGTGTCCAGAACGCACACCTCATGCTTGCGGGCGAGATAACTTGCATAGCAGCTGCCGATAGCACCGCAGCCGACAAATCCGATTTTCATGATCGTATCCTCCAAAAATCAATCAAGAATTATTTATTCATGCCCTCGGCGATGGCGACGATGTTCTCGACCGTCACGCCGTTGATGGCGAGCAGGCGCTCATACGGAGCGGACTGACCGTACTGATCCTGAATGCCGACTCTCTTCACGAGACCCTTGCCCATTTCCGCGGCGACTTCGCACACGGCGGAGCCGAGACCGTTGAGAATGTTGTGGTCCTCCACGGTGATGATCTTGCCGATGTCGTTGACGGCAGCGGCGACCGCTTCGGTGTCGAGAGGCTTGATGGTGTGCATATCGAGCACGCGGGCGGAAATGCCCTTGCTCTCGAGCGCCTTGGCCGCATCGATGGCGAGACGCACCGTGTCGCCGTTGGCGATGATGGCCACATCCTTGCCTTCGCGGATCTGATGGGCTTTGCCGATGGTGAACTCCACATCCTCATCGTAGATCTGCGGGATGGCATCGCGGGTGAAGCGCAGGTACACCGGGCCGTACATCTCCGCCGCCTTGCGGACGAGCTTGCGCGCCGCATTGTAGTCGGCGGGCATAATGACCGTCATGTTGGGGAGCGTACGCAGAACGCCCATGTCCTCGATGGACTGGTGGGAAGCGCCGTCGTTGGCCGGCGTCACGCCGCCGTGGGAGCAGGCGATCTTCACGTTCAGGTTGGGGTAGCAGATCTCCTGGCGGATCATCTCACACATACGGAGCGAACCGAACACCGCGTAGGTGACCACAAAGGGGATCTTGCCGCAGGTGGCGAGACCGGCTGCGACGCCGGCGCCGTTCTGCTCGGCGATGCCCACGTTCACATACTGCTTGGGGAGCGCCTTGCGGAACTCGACCGTCTTGCAGCTCTTGCCGATATCAACGTCAACGACCAGAATGTCGGGATTTTCCTTGCCCAGCTCGACGATCTCCTTGCCGAAGCCGTCGCGGGTGGCGATCAATTTATTCTCACTCATTGCGTATCCCTCCTTATTCGGCGTCCAGCTGCGCCTTGAGCTCGGCCATGGCCTGCGCATACTGTTCGGCGTTCGGCGCCATGCCGTGCCAGGCACACTGGTTTTCCATGTAGGAAACGCCCTTGCCCTTTACGGTGTGCGCGTAGATGCATTTCGGCTTGCCGTTCTTCGAGGCATAGCACTTGTCGATCGTGGCGACGATCTCTTCCATGTCGTTGCCGTTGATCTCCAGCACTTCCCAGCCGAAGGCACGGAACTTCGCGCCGAGGTCGCCGTTCGGCATGACCTCATCGCAGGTGCCGTCGATCTGCAGGTTGTTGAAGTCCACGAAGGTGATGAGGTTGTCGAGACCGTACTTGTGGGCGGTGTTCGCCGCTTCCCAGATCTCGCCCTCCTGCGATTCGCCGTCGCCGACGACGCAGAAGACCTTGTAGTCCTTGCCGTCCATCTTGCCCGCCATGGCCATGCCGACGGCGCAGGCGAGACCCTGACCGAGGGAGCCGGTGGAGATGTCGATGCCGGGGCACTTGTTCATCGAGGGGTGGCCCTGCAGCATGGAGCCTTCCTTGCGGAGCGTGTCGAGCTCGGCCTCGGGGAAGAAGCCCAGCGTCGCGAGGCAGGCGTACTGGATGGGGCACACATGGCCCTTCGAGAGCACCATGCGGTCGCGGTCGGCCCAGCGGGGGTTCTTCGGGTCAACGTTCATGTACTTGAAGTAGCAGGCGGTAACGAAATCCGCCGCGGACAGAGAGCCGCCCGGATGACCGGACTGCGCCTTGTAGATCATATCAATGACCTTCATGCGCATTTCCGTAGCCGTCCGTTTCAGCTCGCGGATGGAAATATCTTTCATAAAAATCACCTCGTAGTTGATTCGTGTTTTCGATTTGGTTCGGACATTTACTTTGTCAGACAAAAGACAATTACAGTATATCTCTTTGTCTGACAAAGTCAAGCGGAAAAATCATTTTCTCTGTTTTTACAAATAAAAGCCGCGATTTTTGGCGAACATTACGAAAAGCGCCGGAAGGGGAGACCCGCTTCCGGCGCTTTCCAATCAGTTGACCAGCAGCAGGGAGATGCTGGGGATGTATGTGACGAGCAGGAGCACAACGAGCTCTGCGAGGAGGAACGGAATGATGCCCTTGGTGATCTCCTCGATTTTGATGTCGCCGATGCCGCAGGCCACGTAGAGGTTCACACCGACAGGCGGCGTGAAGAGGCCGATGGCGAGGTTGACGATCATGACGGTGCCGAGGTGGATGGGGTCGATGCCGAGATCGAGCGCCACGGGGGCGAAGAGCGGCGTGAAGATGTAGAGCGCGGAGGTGGAGTCAAGGAAGCAGCCCGCGATCAGCAGCACGATGTTGACGATCAGGAAGAAGATGACCGTGTTGCCGCCGGTAACGCTCATCATGAAGTTCTCAATGGCGAGGTCGAGGCGGGCGCGGGTGAGAACGTATCCGAAGAGCGTGGCGCCCATGGTGATGAACATAACGGTCGCCGTGGTGCTGCAGGAGTCGATGAGGACATCTTTCAGCTTCGGGATATCGATCTCGTGGTAGATGAATATACCGACGAGCAGACCGTAGAAGATGGAGACAGCCGCCGCTTCGGTCGGGGTGAAGATGCTGCCGTAAATGCCGCCGAGAATGATGACGGGCATCAGCAGACCCCAGAAGGCGTCCTTGAAAGCCTTGAGGCGTTCCTGACGGGTGGCTTTGGGGAGAAGCTTGAGATCCATTTTGCGGCCGAGAATGAGAGCGGCCACGATGAGGCCGGCGCCCATGAGCAGTCCGGGAAGTACGCCGGAGGTGAAGAGGTCGGTGATGGAGGCGTCCGCGATGGAGCCGTACACAACGAAGGTGATGGACGGCGGGATAACGACGCCGATGGCGCCGCCCGCAGCCATGAGTGCGCAGGAAATGGAGGCGGGGTAGCCCGCTTTGACGAGGGCGGGGATCATGATAAGACCGAGTGCTGCAACGGTGGCCGGGCCGGAGCCGGAGATGGCGGCGAAGAAGCAGGAAACTACGACGCAGACCATCGCCATGCCGCCGCGGACGTGGCCGAGGCACTTTTCGGCGAGATTGATGAGGCGGCCGGAGATGCCGGCTTTCTCCATCACGTTGCCGGAGAGAATGAAGAACGGGATGGCGAGCAGCACGAACTTGCTGCTGGCCGAAGAGCACAGACGGGGAAGAACGCTCATGAGAGCGTCAAGCGGCTTGCCGGCGCCCTGCACCAGGATCGCGCCCAGGCTGGAAAGACCGAGGCACACGGCGATCGGTGCGCCGAACAACATCAGTACCACGAAGATACCAAGCAATACGATACCGACCATTTATTTCTCCTCCTTAACAGCAAGATATTCTTTATGCATTTCACCGATGACCTGCAGGAACGCCACCATCGCGAAGAAGCCGCCGATGGGAACGAACGAACCGTAGATCCATTCGGGCCACTGCATGGTCGCGGTCTCCTGTCCGAGCTGGATCTGGGAGATGACCATCTGCACGCCGGTGATGATGATCAGCAGGCAGAAGAAAGCGGAAACGCCGTACATGATCATCTGGATGATGAGCCGTGCCTTGGGGTTGACATGGTCGGTGATAACGGAAAGTCCGAGATGCGCTCTGCGGCGGGCGGCGATGGCCGTGCCCATAAAGCTCATGAGGACGAAGAGGTACGTGGACATCTCATCCGAGAACGCGAAGGAATACTGGAATACATAGCGGGAGATAACGTTGGCAAAAACCAGAATTGCCATGATGGAAACGCATACGCATGCGACGACTTTTTCGATTTTCTGGAACATGCTCATTCCTCCTTATTCGATCCCGAAGGCGGCGCAGGCTTCTTCTCCGTAGGAGACTTTCAGCTCAGCCACCGTATCGGCTACGGCATCCTTGAAGGCCTGCAGCTGTTCTTCGGTCAGAACGTCTACCTGCATGCCGGCATCGCGGAAGCCCTGGATCAGCTCCTCTTCCTGTGCCTCCAGACGGTCGCGGCCCCATTCGCAGGACTCCGCGGCGCACTCCTGAAGAAGGACGCGGGTGTTCTCGTCGAGGCTTTCCCAAACGCGGGTGTTGGCAATGAAGAGGTCGTTTTCGTAGCTGTAGTTCCAAATGGTCATGTAGTCCTGAATTTCATCCATCTTGGCGGACTTCGTAACGGAGCAGCCGTTCTCCTGGCCGTCGATGGTGCCCTGCTGGATGGCGGTGAAAACTTCGCTCCAGCTCATGGCCGTGGGGCTCGCGCCGAGAGCGCGGAACACGCTCATGTAAACCACGGAACCGGGGACGCGGATCTTGAGACCCTTGAGATCCTCCGGCGCCGTAACGGCGTGCTTGCTGTTCGTCAGCTGGCGGAAGCCGTTGTGGAAGGAGCCGAGGTAGGTGATGCCCTTCGCGGCGAGAAGCTGGGAGTAATACTCTCCGCCCGTCGTGTCGATGACTTCGCGGGCCTGCTGATAAGAGGTAAAGGACCACGGAAGCGTGGCGACCGAGATCTTCGGCTCGATATTCGCCAGCGCGCAGGTGGCGTATGCGCCGAGGTCCGCAGCGCCTACGGCAATGTACTCAATGCCCTTGGTGCTGTTGCCGCCGGCGAGCGTGTCGTTGGGGAATACATCGATGACGATGTTTCCGCCCGAACGCTCCGCGACCAGGTCGGCAAAGTGATGGGCGACCAAAGAGTCGATCTGTGTGTCCGTTCCGTTGACTGCCATGGAGAGGTTGATCTTCTGATACTCGTCGTTCCCTGCGGCGGCCGAGTCTCCGCTTCCGCAGCCGGTCAGGCCGGTGAGCGTCAGGATGGCTCCCAGCAGCACGGCGGCGATCGCTTTTCTGTGTTTCATGTGCGCTTCCTCCGATTTCTTTCAGTTTCTGCTTTTGCCTTGGTATTGCGGAAATAAGTCTTTTGTCTTTCGTCTTATGTCCGACATAACTGAGGCTAGTATACTAAACTGCACAGAGAAATGTCAACTGCAATTATTTTTTTCGCTGTTTCCAACAATTTGAAGTGTCGGTTTTTGAACAAACAGCCAAATTTCCGGTTCGGGGCGAGAAATGAAAACGTTTTTCATCCCTGTATATAAATAGAAATCCCTCCGCTCCGGAAAAGCTCCGGGGCGGAGGGGACAGGGAACATTTGACGATTTTTACATGCTCTCGGGGGCGGTCACGCCGATGAGGTTGAGGGCGTTTTTGAGGGTGATCATCGTGGCTTTGATGAGACCGAGGCGCTGGTTGGTGAGCTCGGGATCGTCGGGGTTGTTGACCTTGGTGGAGTTATAGTAGCTGTGGAACACCTTCACGAGCGAGATGATGTACTCGGTCATCTTGTTCGGCTTGCGGTTGAGGGCGTCGGCGGCCACTTCCTTCGGGAACTCGCCGATCATCTTGAGAAGCTGCAGCTCCTTCTCGTCGGTCAGGCGGTCATACACATCCACGGCATGGAATTCGGGGATCTGCGGATTCTTGAGGATGGAGCACATGCGCGAGTAGGCGTACTGCGCGTAGTACACGGGGTTGTTGTTGTCCTTGGAGCGGGCAAGCTTCAGGTCGAGATCCATGTGCGTGGCAACGTCCTTGGACACGAAGAACCAGCGCGCGGCATCCACGCCGATGTCCTCGCACAGCTCGCGGATGGTGATGGCGTTGCCGGTGCGCTTGGACATCTTGACTTCCACGCCGTCCTCGACCATACGCACCATCTGGATGAGGTCAACGGAGAGCGTGTCCTTCGGATAGCCGAGCGCCGTGAGGGCGTTCTGCATGCGGGTGACATAGGAGTGATGGTCGGCGCCCCAGAGGTTTACGAGCAGGGGATAGCCGCGTTCGATCTTGTAGACATGGTTCGCGATGTCGGGCGTGAGGTAGGCAAACGTGCCGTCGCTCTTGCGGAGGACGCGGTCCTTGTCGTCGCCGTAGTCGGTGCTCTTGAACCAGAGCGCGCCGTCCTTCTCGTAGGTGAGGCCCATGTCCGCCATGTGCTGCAGGCAGGCGTTGATGCGCTCGGCGTGGTTCTCATAGAAGAATGTCTCGTGCATCCAGCTCTGGATGAGCACGCGGTAGCCCTTCAGATCGCGGTCGATCTTGGCGAGCTCCTTGGCCTTGCCGTAGTCCATGAAGTGGTGCAGACGCTCGTCCGGGTCGGCGGTGAGCCACTTGTCGCCCTCCTCTTCGGCGAGCTGCGCGGCGATGTCCTTGATATCGGCGGCATGGTAGCCGTCCTCGGGCAGGGGATATTCCTTGCCGAAATACTCGAAATAGCGGGAGGTGATCGATTCGCCGAGCTTCACGATCTGGTTGCCGGCGTCGTTCACATAGAACTCGCGCAGCACATCCCAGCCGCTGGCCTCCATCATGCGGGCAATGCAGTCGCCCCATGCGGCGTTGCGGGCGTGGCCGCAGTGCAGATCGCCGGTCGGGTT
>CAZKGZ010000058.1:0-8146 GCA_964552365.1 uncultured Oscillospiraceae bacterium
TGCGGAACTCGTTCGAGCCGTCCACGCGCGCCGCCTCCACGATCTCCATGGGCAGGACGCTGCGCATGTACTGGATCATGTAGAAAAACACGACCGGAGCGGCGATGGAGGGCAGGATGAGCGGAATGTAGCTGTTCGTGAGGTGGAACTTGTAGCACAGCTGCACGAAGCCCGCGGCCGAGACCTGCTTCGGGATGACCATGACCGCCATGATGAACGTGAAGAGGAACTTCTTGAGGCGGAAATTATAGGCATGGATGCCGTAGGCGGTCAGAGCGGAGAAGTAGGTAGACAGCACCGCGCTCGCCACGGCGATGATGAAGCTGTTGAGCATGCCGCGCGGGATGTTGATGGAGGCGTCGTTCCACGCATTTTTCAGGTTCTCGAAGAAGTGCCCCTGCGGCAGCGCCTTGAAGCCGCCCTGCAGGTCGGCGTTCGTGCGCGAGGCGTTCACGATGAGCATGTAGAACGAGAAAAGGCAGAGGATCGAGAGGAAAATGAGCAGCGCGTACACGAGCACCCGGGCGAGCGTCAGCATGGCGCGCGCTTTCCGCTCGTCGGAGGATAAAGTCTTCTGTTTCATTGCAGTCCCCTCCTTACTTTTCCTGCTGCTTCGAGAGCGACTTGAAAACGATGAGGCTCAGTATGCCGGTGATGATGAAGATGTACACGGAGATGGCACCCGCCATGCCGTAGTTCTTGCTCGTTTTGAGGTAGCTGTTGAGGTACATCACGAGCGTGGTCGAGGTGCGGTTCGGCGTTCCGAGCCCGCTCGTCAGCACCTGCGGCACATCGAACATCTGCAGTCCGCCGATGAGGGCGGTGATGACCGTGTACACGAGGATCGGCATGAGGAGCGGCAGCGTCACCTTGAAGAACACCTGAATGGGGCTCGCGCCGTCGATGTTCGCCGCCTCGAAGAGCGTCTGGTCGATGCCCATGATGCCCGCCATGAGCAAGATGGTCGTGTTGCCGAACCACATGAGGAAGTTCATGACGCAGATGAGCGCGCGCACCGTGATCTTCATGCTGAAGAAGTCGATCGGCGCATCGATCCACCCGGCCTGTGTGAGCAGGCTGTTCACGGGGCCGACGTTCGAGAAGAGCATGTAGAAGAGCATGGAGAACGCGGACGCCATGATGAGGTTCGGCATGTAGATGACCGTTTTGAAGAACTGCTGTCCGCGGATCTTCAGGCGGTAGCTCGTGAAGAATATGGCGAGGAGCATGGCGATGACGATCTGCGGCACCGCGCCGCCGATCCACAGGACGATCGTGTTCCAGGTGTACTTGAGGATGTCGATCGAGCCGTTCTTGTCGGGCGTGAAGAGCTTTATGTAGTTCTGCAGCCCTACGAAGTTCGGCCCCACCTGCGTGAGACCCTCGCGGTAGTTTTCAAAGAAGCTGTTGTAGATGGTCAGCAGCTGCGGTGCGAGCTGGAAGATCACATAGGCCAGGACGAACGGCGTTACGAAAAGGTAGCCCCACTTGGCGTAGCGATTCTTGAAGCTCACGGTCTTTTTCTTCTTGCCCATCGTTTATCTCCTCCTTTTTTTCGTTTCGGCGGCCTTTCCGCGCGGGGTCGGAGCGGATCCCGTCCGGAAAGATCGTCGGGAAATGCGGAAAAGTTCGGGGCAGGGCAGAAAGCCCTGCCCCGAACAGGCCGATAATTTACAATGCGTCAGGGCGTGACAACGGTCGGATACTTCTCGTTGATGTACTTGTAGAAGTTGCTCATCGCTTCTTCTTCGGTAACGGTGCCCTTGCAGTACTCTCTCCAGTTGGCCTGCAGGCCTTCGTTGAGGAGCTGGTCGTAAATGGTGTGGTTCTCGAACTTGATGTTGTCGGCCATCTCGCAGAACATTGCGATGTCGTTCTGGCCGCCGAGGAACTCGTTCTTGTAGTCGGGATCCTGCGCGACGGTCTCGTTGACCTTCTTGTTGTTGGAGAACTGGGCTTCGTTGGTGACGAGGTTGGTGCAGACTTCTTCGTTGTTGATGAAGGTGTTCATGATGTCGGCGACGAGCGTCGGGTTATCGGTGCCGGTCGGAGCGAGCAGCCAGGTGCCGCCCCAGAAGTGCGCCTGCGGTCCTTCGCAGATGGCCCAGTCGCCGTAGCAGCCCTTTTCGGCATCCTGTGCGTTGCCCATGGAGAAGTTGAAGTACCAGGCCGGTCCGAAGTAGCACATGGCCTTGCCTTCCTTGAACATCTGCGCGGTGCACTCATCGGACCAGATGTCGCAGTCGAGCGTGTAGCCGTTGTCGGAGAAGGTCTTTGCCTGATCCATCCAGGTCTGGATGGCGGGATCGATCTGGAGGTTGTTGTCCGCGTCGACCCAGGGCTCGGAGACGTTGTTGGAGAACACGCGGTAGGTGGCGGACTCGGAGGCGGTCATGAGATAGCCCTTCTCCTTCGCGGTGGCGGCGACGGCGTTGAACTTATCCCAGTCGCCGAGCAGCTCCTGCACTTCGGCGGGGTCATCGGTGCCGAGGACATCGAGAGCGATGGAGCGGCGGTAGATGAGCGCGGCCGGGCAGCACTGGAAGGAAACGCCCTTCACAACGCCGTTGGCGTCGGAGGCGGCCTGCACGGTGTAGGTGTAGGTGTTGGAGAAGTCGGTCACGCCGAGGGCGGTGATGTCCTGCGTCGCGGAGGACTCGGTGTACTTCTGGATGTAGTCGGCTTCGGCGAGGAAGAGGTCGACCTTGTCGTCGGCGGAAGCGTTCTCCTGATTCAGAAGAGCCTCATCGAGCTTGTCCTGATAGGCGCCGTCCGCGCTCGGGGTGATGATCCAGTTGACGGTGATGCCTTCGGGGACGGTGTAGTACTTCTCAAAGAAGCCCTTGAACTCTTCGTTCCAGGCATAGATGTTGAAGACTTTGCCTTCCTCGGCGGCGGTCTCGGTCGTGGTTTCGGTCGTGGTGGTCGTGGTTTCCGTGGATGCGGTGCTGCCGCAGCCGGCGAACATGCCGACGAGCATCAATACCGCAAGCAGCAGGGACAGATACTTTTTCATTTTTCGTTCCTCCTATTTTTTTGTTTTTCTTCCTTTTTCCTGCCTGTCTATGTTCTCTGCGTTTGGCAGATAACAACGAGTTAAATGTCCCGGACGGAGCCGCCTTCCGCCATGCGGCCGGGGATGAGGATGCGGTCAACGAGCGCCGTGCGCGGCTTTTCGATGAGCTCGATGAGCTTGGCGGCGGCCGTCTTGCCGAGAGCGGCGGTGTCCTGCCGGTAGGTGGTAAGGGCGGGGCTCATGACGCTCGCGAGCTGGATGCCGTCATAGCCTGCGGCGGAGATGTCCTCCGGGATGCGCAGGCCGCGCCGCCGGATGGCGTTCAGTCCGCCGAGTGCCGAGAAGTCGTCCGGCATGAGGATGCAGGTGGGCGGCTCGGGCAGGCTCAGAAGCTCGTTCGTGAGCTCCGCGCAGCGGTCGGGATTGTGGAACACGCCCTCGCGGATGTACTCCTCGGGGATGTCGAGCCCGAGCTCTTCGCAGGCGCGGTAGAAGCCCGTGAGACGGTTTTCCGTAACGGCGGTGTGCTCGCCGTGGATGAAAGCGATGCGGCGGTGCCCCCGGCCGTACACATACCGCACGAGCTCTTCCATGCCGCGCACGTTGTCGGAAACAACGGCGGCGTGGTTATTGAACACGTGGTCGATGGTCACGAGGGGGATGCGGGAGTTGACAAGCTCGAGCACCTGCGGATCGGTGAAGTCCACGCAGGCAATGACGACGCCGTCCACGCCGCGGTACCGGCAGTGCTGCAGGTAGGTGGTCGCCTTGCGGCCGACATTGCGGTTGATGAATGTGATGTCGTAGCCGTTCGCCTCCGCCTCGGTCTTGAGACTTTCGAGCACGGCGGAGAAATACTCATGCGCGAGGCCGCTGCGCCGCTCGTCTACGAAGAGAACGCCGATATTGTAGGTGCGGTTCGTTTTGAGCGCGCGGGCCGCGGAGTTCGTCATGTAGCCGAGCTCGTCGGCGGTCTTGCTTATAAGCTCGCGTGTCTGCTCGGCGATGTCCGGCTGACCGGAGAGGGCCTTGCTGACCGTGGCCACGGAGACGCCGCACGCCTTCGCGATGTCCTTCATCGATACCATTCGTGCAGCCTCCTTTTCTCACCGGTTTTTTCCTTAATCGTTTTCGTAAACACAAAATAACCGATTCGCGCGGAAATTGCAAGTGCTTTTTTGTGGTTTTTGACCGCAAGACGCAATGTTTGGCATTCATGCATAAAATTTGACTGAAAATTTGTACAGCTTGACAACGCAAATTTTCGAAACTTCCGGGGCCGGAGCGGCGTTGATCCGCGAAATTTCGAAAAAGTTGAAAAAAGGTCAAACTTCCTCTTGCATTTTGCCGAGAAGTTCGTTATTCTATTGACGATGTATAGGCAAAACGCATAACTTAAACGATTTCAATAACCGCTCGTTCAGAGATTCGGAGGAGGTTTTCCGCATGCAATTCGGTCATTTCGATGACGCTCACCGCGAGTACGTCATCACGAACCCCCGCACGCCCCTGCCGTGGATCAACTATCTCGGAAGCCGGGACTTTTTTGTGCTGCTCTCGAATACCGCGGGCGGCTACGCTTTTTACCGCGACGCGCGGCTGCGCCGTCTGACGCGCTACCGCTACAACAACTGCCCGACCGACCAGGAGGGCTTTCACATTTACATTAAGGACGGCGAGAGCGTGTGGAACCCCGGCTGGCAGCCGTGCAAGACGGAGCTTGACAGCTGCACCTGCCGCCACGGCCTCGGGTACAGCGTCATCGAAGGCGTGAAGAACGGCGTGCGCGCCGAGCAGACGCTGCTCGTGCCAAGCGAGGACAACTGTCTTCTCATCCGGCTCACGCTCAAGAATGAGTCGGACGCGGAGAAGGCGCTCGATGTGTTCCCGTACATTGAGTTCTGCCTGTGGGACGCCTCCGACGATTCCTCCAACTTCCAGCGCAACTTCTCCATCGGCGAGGTGGAGATCGAGCCGGACGCGCTCTACCACAAGAGCGAGTACCGCGAGCGGCGCGACCACTACGCGCTGCTGTGGGCAAACCGCCCGTACGACGGCTTCGACACCTCGCGCGATGCGTTCATCGGCTTTTACGGCTCCCCCGCGATGCCGGAGGCCGTGCGGCAGGGCGCGTGCACCGGCTCGGTGTGCCACGGCTGGGCGCCGGTCGGAGCGATGCATTTTCACGAGGTGCTCGCCCCCGGCGAGGAGAAAACGCTCCTTCTCGGCCTCGGCTACATCGAAAACCCGGAGGACGAGAAGTTCTCGGCGCCCGGCGTCATCAACAAAGACCGCGCGCATGCGATGATGGCGCGTTACCGCACGGCGGAGCAGTTTGCCGCCGCCGAAGCTGCGCTTCATGAGGAGTGGGACGCGCTCCTCGCCTCGTACCATGCGCAGACCGGCGACGAGAAGGTCGACCGCATGGTCAATATCTGGAACCAGTACCAGTGCATGGTCACATTCAATATGAGCCGCTCGGCAAGCTATTTCGAGAGCGGCATGGGGCGCGGCATGGGCTTTCGCGATTCGTGCCAGGACATTCTCGGCTTCGTGCACATCATCCCCGCCCGGGCGCGCGAGCGGCTGCTCGACATTGCCGCCACGCAGTTCCCGGACGGCAGCGCCTATCACCAGTACCAGCCGCTCACGAAAAAGGGCAACCTCGCCGTCGGCAGCGGCTTCAACGACGACCCGCTCTGGCTCATCGCCGGTGTGGACGCGTATCTGCGCGAGACCGGCGACCGCACGATCCTCGACGAGATGACGCCGTTTGACTGCAATGCGGACGATGCGGCGCCGCTCATGGAGCACCTGCGGCGCAGCTTCCGCTATACCGTGGAGCACCTCGGGCCGCACGGTCTGCCGCTCATCGGGCGCGCCGACTGGAACGACTGCCTGAATCTCAACTGCTTCTCGGCGCACCCCGGCGAGAGCTTCCAGATCACCGGGCCGAGCGAGGGGCCGGTCGCGGAGTCCGTGTTCATCGCGGGCATGTTCGTAAAATACGGCCGCGCCTACGCCGCCATCTGCGCCGACCGCGGTCTTGCGGACGAAGCCGCCGAGGCGCTCACACATGTGGACGCCATGGAAAAGGCCGTGCTCGACGCCGGCTGGGACGGCGAATGGTTCCGCCGCGCGTACGATGCTTTCGGCGCGCCGGTCGGCAGCCGTCAATGTGAAGAGGGACAGATCTTCATCGAGCCGCAGGGCATGTGCGTCATGGCCGGCATCGGCAAGGAGACCGGTGAGGCCGAGACCGCGCTCCGGAGCGTCGCGGAGCGGCTCGACAGCAAGTTCGGCATCGTGCTGCAGCAGCCCGCCTACACGAAATACTATCTGAATCTCGGCGAGATCAGCTCGTATCCCCCCGGATACAAGGAAAACGCCGGCATATTCTGCCACAACAATCCGTGGATCACCTGCGCGGAGACCGTTCTCGGCCACGGCGCGCGGGCGTTTGAGACGTACCGCAAGATCTGCCCCGCGTATCTCGAGGCGGTGAGCGACATCCACCGCACCGAGCCGTATGTCTACAGCCAGATGGTCGCGGGCAAGGACGCGCCGACCTTCGGCGAGGCCAAGAACAGCTGGCTCACCGGCACGGCGGCGTGGACGTTCGTGTCCGTGTCGCAGGCGATCCTCGGCGTGCAGCCGGAGCTTAATGGTCTGCGCATCGATCCGTGCATCCCGCCGGAGTGGAAGCACATCTCCCTCGTGCGGCGCTGGCGCGGCGCGGAATACCGCATGGAGATCGACAACCCGGACGGCGTCGAACACGGCGTGAAGGCCGTATATGTGAACGGCGCGGCGTGGGAAACGAATCTCCTCTCCCCCGCCGGGGCCGGAAGCACGGTCGATGTGCGCATCGTTCTGGGGGCGTAAGATGGCGTTTCGGGAGGATTTTGTCTGGGGCGCCGCTTCGAGCGCCTACCAGATCGAAGGCTCGCCCACCGCAGACGGCGGCGGGGAGAGCATTTGGGACACATTCTGCCGCCGCGAGGGCGCGATCGCAAACGGCGACGACGGCTCGGTCGCATGCGATGCCTACCACCGCTATGCGGAGGACATCGCCCACATGGCGCGGCTCGGCATAAAAAATTACCGCTTTTCCGTGAGCTGGGCGCGCGTTGACCCGCTCGGCACCGGCGAGTGGAACGAAGCGGGGCTCGCCTACTACGACCGCGTGGTCGACACCTGCCTCCAAAACGGCATCACGCCGTGGCTCACGCTCTATCACTGGGAGCTGCCGCAGGCATTGGAAGACAAGGGCGGCTGGCTCTCGCGCGATACCGCCGAGGCGTTCGCGCGCTATGCCGCGTGCATTGCGTCGCACTTTCGCGGGCGCGTGCGGAATTACTTCACGCTCAACGAGCCGCAGATCGTTCTGCAGCTCGGCTATGCGCGCGGTCTGCACGCCCCGGGACGGCACTATGCGCTGCCGGCGCTCTTTCTCTGCTGGAAAAATCTGATGCTCGCGCACGGTCTGGCGTTCCGCGCCGTGCGGGAGGCAGATCCCGAGGCCCGCATCGGCATTGCCTCCACCGGGAAGCTCTGCTATCCGCACGAGGCAAAAGACGCGAAAGCCGCCGAGCGCGAGACCTTCCGTCTCACGGACGACGACTGGATGTTCACGCACACGATCGTGCTTGACGCCGTGTGTCTCGGATGCGTGACACCGGAGGACGGCGCGCTCGCGGACTTCATGCGCGCGGTCACGGACGAGGAATGGGAGACGATGCACGCCGTGCCCGATATGCTCGGCATCAATGCCTACAACGGCAGCGAGATCGCCGAGGGAGAAAACGGCGAGAGCATCTATGTACCGCGCGAGGTGGGCAATCCCCGCACCGCGCTCAAGTGGCCCATCACGCCCGAGATCCTCGATGACGGCCTCGCCGCACTCTATGCGCGCTACGCCCTGCCGCTCTACATCACCGAGTGCGGCCAGAGCTGCAACGACCGCATCTTCCTCGACGGCCGCGTCCACGATCCCGACCGCATCGATTTCCTGCACCGCTATCTCCTGGCCCTGCGCCGCGGCACCGCCCGCGCCGACATCCGCGGCTTCTTCCACTGGTCGCTCACCGACAACTTCGAATGGCACAGCGGCTACACCGAACGCTTCGG
>CAZKGZ010000059.1:0-8016 GCA_964552365.1 uncultured Oscillospiraceae bacterium
CGCCGAAGTGGCCGCCCGCAATGAGGCGACCGTCCGCACCGTAGCGCGCCCCGCCGCGACCACGACCCGCACCGCAGTGCGTCCCGCCGCGAGCACAGCGACCCGCACCGCGGCTGTTGACACGGAAGAGACCGCGCGTCCCGCTGCGGCTACTCCGACGGCTGCCCCGGCACCGACCGGCGCCCACAGCGCCGCCGCGACCCGTGCCGCCGCTCCCGCCAAGGAAGCGCCGAAGGCTGCCCCGGCCGAGGAGGAATTCGACCTCGAATCCATTCTCGCGGAGTTCAAATGAAAATTACGACGGTACACGCACAGGAGAGCGGCGAGCGAATCGACGCTCTCCTCGCACATTCCGGCTACACCCGTTCCGCCGCCGCGCGGCTCATTGCCGCCGGGCAGGTCACGCGTGAGGGAAAGCCGGTGAAGAAAAGCGACATTGCACACGAGGGCGATGCCTTCCTCGTCGCCGAGGAGGAAGCCCCGGCCGAGACCGGCACGCCCGCGCAGGATATGCCGCTCGACATCGTGTTCGAGGACGACGATGTCATCGTGGTCAACAAGCCGCGCGGCCTCGTTGTCCACCCCGCGCCCGGCCATCCGGACGGCACGCTCGTGAACGCGCTTTTGTACCACTGCGGCGACTCGCTCTCCGGCATCGGCGGCGAGCTCCGCCCCGGCATCGTCCACCGCATCGACCGCGACACGAGCGGCCTGCTCATCGTGGCGAAGAACGACTTCGCGCATCAGTCCCTTTCGGCGCAGCTCGCCGACCGCAGCCTTTCGCGCGTTTATGAAGGCGTGGTCCACGGCCGCTTCCGTGAGGACTCCGGCACGGTGGACGCGCCCATCGGCCGCCACCCGGTCGACCGCAAGCGCATGGCGGTCACGGAGAAAAACTCCCGCCGCGCCGTGACGCACTGGGAGGTCATCGAGCGCTATGCCGCCTTCACGCACATCCGCTGCAAGCTCGAGACCGGCCGCACGCACCAGATCCGCGTCCACATGGCGCACATCGGCCATCCGCTCCTCGGCGACATGGTCTACGGCGCCGGCAAGCCCGAAAAGGGCCTCGAAGGGCAGTGCCTCCACGCGAAGAAGCTGCGCTTCGTCCACCCCCGCACCGGTGAGCACATCGAACTCGAGACGCCGCTCCCGGAATATTTTCTCGAGGTGCTCTCGCGCCTCGGCGAGCCATTAGACATAGAGTAAAGGCTGTATCGGGCCGGTCGGTTCGGCCCGGGGCCTATGAAGAAAAGAGGATGAATATGCAATACGATGTCCTTGTCGTGGGCGCCGGCGTTGTCGGCTGCGCCGCGGCGATGGAGCTGGGCAAGTATGCGCTTCGCACCGCCGTTCTGGAGGCGGGCGAGGACGTGTGCACCGGCACATCCAAAGCAAACTCCGCCATTGTCCACGCGGGCTTTGACGCAAAGCCCGGCACGCTCATGGCGCGCTTCAATGTGGAAGGCAGCGCCGCCATGCCCGAACTGTGCAAGCGGCTGCAGATCCCGTTTGACCGCTGCGGCGCGCTCGTGCTCTGCTTTGACGAAGCCGACCGTCCGAAACTCACCGAGCTTCTCGAACGCGGCGGGAAAAACGGCGTGCAGGGGCTGCGCATCGTGGAGCGCGATGAGCTGCACGAAATGGAGCCGAACGTATCGCCCGAGGCGGTCGCCGCGCTCTATGCCCCCACGAGCGGCATCGTCTGCCCGTTCGAGCTCACCTGCGCCATGGCGGAAAACGCCGCGCGCAACGGCATCGCCTTTTATTTCGACACCCGCGCGGAGAACATCACGCGCGAGGGCGACCTCTGGCGCGTGAAAACGAACAACGGCGTATTCGAAGCCCCCGTTATCCTCAACACCGCCGGCCTCGGCAGCGCCGCGCTCAACAACATGGTCTCCGAAAAGAAGATCACGCTCATCCCCCGCAAGGGCGAGTATCAGCTGCTCGACAAAAAGGTCGGCAGGCTCGTATCGCATACCATCTTCCAGCTCCCGACGAAAATGGGCAAGGGCGTCCTCGTGACGCCGACCGTCCACGGCAACCTCCTCATGGGGCCGACAGCCGTGGATGTGGACGATGCGGAAGCGACGAACACCACCGCCGAAGGCCTCGCGAGCGTGATGGCGCGCGCCAGACTGAGCGTCCCCTCGCTCCCCGGCAACCGCACGATCACGAGCTTCGCCGGTCTGCGCGCCCATGCCGAGCGCGAAAATGCGGACTTTATCCTCGGCGAGGCCGAGGGAGCGCCCGGCTTCCTCAACGCCGTCGGCATCGAGTCGCCCGGCCTCTCCGCCGCGCCCGCCATCGGCGCGTATCTCGCCGGGAGTGCCGCGCACATCCTGTCCGCCGGGAAAAATGAGTCGTACGATCCCGCACGCGAACCCGTATACCGCCCGAACGAAATGAGCTTCGAGGAGCGCGCCGCCTTTGTCGCGGAGCATCCGCTCTACGGCAATATCATCTGCCGCTGCGAGCAGATCTCCGAGGGCGAGATCGTCGACGCCATTCACCGCACGCCCGGCGCGCGCAGTCTGGACGGCGTGAAGCGCCGCACCCGCGCCGGTATGGGACGCTGCCAGGCGGGCTTCTGCTCGCCGCGCGTGCTCGAGATCCTCTCGCGCGAGCTCGGCATACCGCAGGAGCAGCTCACGAAGAGCGGCGGCAAGTCGTACCCGATCGTCGGCAAAACGAGAAAGGACGGGGAAAACGCATGAAAGAGCATGATATCATCATCATCGGCGCGGGCCCGGCCGGACTCGCCGCCGCCATCGCCGCCAAGGAAGCGGGCGTTTCCGATGTCCTCGTCATCGAACGCGACAGCGTCGCGGGCGGCATCCTCAACCAGTGCATCCACAACGGCTTCGGCCTGCACACCTTCAAGGAGGAGCTGACCGGCCCCGAATACGCCGCGCGTTTCCTCCGCCGCGCCGAGGAGCTCGGCGTGGAGATCCGCCTCTCCACCATGGTGCTCTCCCTCACGAAAGAGCGCGTCCTCACGGTGACGAGCCGCGAGCGCGGCGTGGAGCAGCTGCGCGGCAAGGCGGTCATCCTCGCCATGGGCTGCCGCGAGCGTCCGCGCGGCGCGCTGAACACCCCGGGCTACCGCCCCGCCGGCATCTATTCCGCCGGCACGGCGCAGCGCCTTGTGAATCTCGAAGGCTTCATGCCCGGCCGCGAGGTCGTCATCCTCGGCAGCGGCGACATCGGCCTTATCATGGCGCGCCGCATGACGCTCGAGGGCGCACATGTGAAATGCGTGGCGGAACTTATGCCGTACTCCGGCGGACTCAAGCGCAACATCGTGCAGTGCCTGCAGGACTACGATATTCCGCTCCTCCTGAGCCACACGGTCGTGGACATCCACGGCAAGGAACGCCTCGAGGGCGTCACGCTCGCCGAGGTCGGCCCGGACCGCCGTCCCGTGCCGGGCAGCGAGAAATTCATCCCCTGCGACACGCTGCTCCTCTCGGTCGGCCTTCTGCCGGAAAACGAGCTCTCCGAGGGCGCAGAGGTCACGCTCGACCGTGTGACCGGCGGCCCCACCGTAAACGAATCGCTCGAAACGAGCGTGCCGGGCATCTTTGCCTGCGGCAACGTGCTGCATGTGCACGACCTCGTGGACTTCGTCTCCGAGGAAGCCGCCCGCGCCGGAGCCGCCGCCGCGGCGCTGGTCCGCGAGGGTGAGTGCACGAGCGACCGCGTGGTGAAGCTCACCGGCCGCGACGGCGTGCGCTACACCGTGCCGCAGTCCGTGCGCCCCGACGCCATGCCCGAGAGCATCACGGTGCGCTTCCGCGTGGCGAACCCCTACTATGACAAGTATCTCTCCTGCTACATCGACGGCGAGCGCATCGCCCACCGCAAAAAGCAGATCATGGCCCCCGGCGAAATGGAGCAGTTTACGCTCACGCGCGCCTCGCTCGGCGAGAGCGCCCGCGAGGTCGTATTCTGCGTAGAGGAGGAGTGAGCGATGGAACTTACCTGCATTCGCTGCCCGATGGGCTGCGCTCTTCATGTGGAAATGAAAGACGGCGCCGTGGTGTCCGTGAGCGGCAACACCTGCAAGCGCGGCGCGGAATACGCCAAAAGCGAGGCGACCGCACCGGTGCGCACCGTAACGAGCACCGTCCGCGCCGTCGGCGGCGTCCGTCCGGTCGTTGCCGCCAAGACCGTCCCCGATGTGCCGAAGGACAAGATCTTCGCCGTCATGGAAGTCATCCGCACCCTCGAAGTGACCGCCCCCGTCCACATCGGCGACGTCCTATTGGAAAACATAGCCGGCACCGGCTCCGCCCTCCGAGCCGCCGCCGATCTGGAAGCCAAATGACCCCACTTTCTTCCCGCCTGCCGGTTGGAACTCTTTGAAGCTTTTTGAAAGACTGAACCGCCGCCCTTCTTTTCGGAAGGACGGCGGTCTTTTCGGTTTGGGATAGTTTCAATTCCTTGCTTTCCGTACGGTCAGCGCGGAAACGGCGGCGCCGATCAGGCAGAGAACAACGAAAAGCGGGAATACGGCGGATACCTCGCTCTTGCCGAGCAGGCTCATCATGGCATAGACAAAGTAGGTGGAGAGGAACGAACCGATCCCCAGTCCGGCCAGCACGAGCGGAGTGGCCGTACCCATCTGCGAGGCCGGGACGAACTCCGTGATGACGGCGGCATAGTAGGAGGCAAGGAAGCCGTAGGCCATGCCGTTGAGCACGGCGCCGAGGAGCGCAGCGCCTTTCCCGGCAGCTGTATACAGCACCAGATAGCACACGGCTGTCAACACAAACATGGCGGCGCCGGAATACCGCCGCAGATGCTTATAGAGCGTACCGAAAAGAGCGCTGATGACGGTCGTGGACAGTGTGATGACGGCGGTGAAAATTCCGGAATAGCTCGAATCGCCCAACGCTTTTTCCGCAATATACACGGAAGAGAGGTAATTGCAGGCATTTACCAGCACGGCACCGGCAAGGACTGCGAGCAGGATCGGGGCAAACTGCTTCCATGGGATCTTCTCCTGCGAGCTGCCCGATACCGCCGATTCGGCCTTGACGGGAGCTCCGCTCTTCGGAAGAAAGATAAAGAGCAGGATCAGCATGGGGATCGCAGCCAGGTACACGCGGAAAGCGTTCTGCCAGTGCGCGGCACCCAGCAGGCCGGCGGAGACCGACATCAGCAGACCGAACAGGGCATTGGTACTGTTGAAGTAGCCGACCATGGCGCCGCCCTTTTCCGGGTCGTCGCAGTAGGTCTCGTTGATGAGCGAGAGCGCGACCGGCGTACACATACCGCCGGAAAAGCCGGTCACGGCGCGCATGACGGCAATATACGGCGCACTGTCTGCCGCTGCACCGAGGCAGCTGCTGACGGTAAACACCGCGAAGCCGGCGAGGATGATCGACCGCTTGCTGAAGCGCTTCATGAGCACTGTGCCGAGGAGCATGGACACGACCATGATGAGCTGCGGCCCGGAGAGAATGAAGTTCAGCAGCCATGTCGGCGCATCGGGGTAAGCGGAAAATATCGCGTCGCCGATGGGGATGATCACCAGGTCGGCCATGTAGGCAAAGTTGCACAGGCACAGCGCCGCCATTGCGATCGGCGTCAGACCGGAAACTTTCCTGTTCTCCATGGATCAGACCTTCTTCGGCCAGCGATGCGGGATCTGCTCGATATCGAAGTCGCGGTTCTGCGGCATATCGAGATGCGGGAACTTCGACACGGTAGCGCGGATCTTCTTCTGGCGCGTGCCCGGCTCGCCCCAGAGGACATAGACCTCGGTCCCAAGCTCGCAGAACTCGGTCTTGAGCGTGGCCAGCGAGAACATATCGCGGGAATAGAGGCTGTACTCGCGTCCGGAGGACCAGCCGATGATATTCCCTTCACTGTCCAGCACATCGTCCTGGAAGAGAGAGGTGTTGGTGGTGTGCGCAATGTCTTCCAGCGGGAAGCGCAGGATCTTGTACGGTTCTTCTTCTTTTTGGAAGAGGGAGAGGAAAACATCGGTCAGATCTTCCACATTCCACACCAGCGTGCGGGTCTGCATGGTGGGATGCTCGAGCTCCCGGGCGATGATCTCGCGGCCGGGGAAATCGTGCGTCTTGACGTTGATGCAGTTCTGCCAGTTCAGCCAGACGGGGTTGCGCGTACGCTTGTGCAGATCCTCGCTGCCGGAGCTTCCGGCGTAGGCGGATCCGAGCGGCCACTGATGGGGATCCTGTCCGTTCTCCGCCAGCCAGTCGAGAAAGTCCTGATTAAAGACCGAAGAGGTGACAAAATGGAAATCGGACTGCGGGAAGCCGTTCTCACCGTGGTTGCAGCTGTAGCTGAGCCAGCCGAGACGTTCCACGCCGTACTTCTTTCCGCACTCGTAGACCTTTTCGTAAAGGCGGGAGGATACGCTCATTTCTCCGTGTACCTCATACGCCAGCGTGCCGGCCATGCCGAAGCGGTAGATCCACACCGGCTCGCCGTCGATATGCGCCTGACGGAAGCGCATGAAGCCGATGTCGTGCAGATCCTCTTCGCAGGCGTCCTCCAGCATTTCCAAAGCGCGCGGGCCGCCGCACTGGAAGTTGAAGTCGTCCATAGAGAGATCTTCGAGCGTCACATCGAACTTGCCCGGGTTGCGGTCCATGTAGTACTGCAGCCAGTAGCCGAAAGAGTAGATGCGGTATTCGTTTTCACCCATGCGCATGATCATGCCGTTCTGCTGCACCATGCCCTCTTCATCGGTGACGATGGCGTGCTTGATGCGTCCGACAAAGAAGTTCTCGAAGTTCGGGGTGGTATAGGCCGCGAGAAAAGCGGTCGCATCGGGACCTGTGATGCGCAGTACCGAGTTGGGGCAGAGCTCGGCACTGATATAGCAGGTCTTTTTCCACGACATGGTCTCCTTCTCCCAGCCGTTATACTCCCAGGGCTGGATAAAAGGCGGCATCGAAAGGGAATAGGTGCCTACTGTGGGATCAAAGGGGTATACGGGACTCTGTGCCCAGGGGAATACGGGCAGACGGTTTTGTTCATCCATTGAAAAAGCCTCCGACTCTATTATTGCTCGAATATTACTTCGAACTAATAATTAGCTTAGACTAATATTTCAGGAAAATCAAGAGGGCATATTTACAGAAAGATCCGACGGGAAATTGTAGAAACAGAACAAAAAACGAGCTACCACTTGTCTCCTCCGACGCCGGATGGTATAATATTTCGGTCTGTGATGACAGAGGAGGAAGCATGGCAAACTACACGAAAGGGACGGAGACCAAGGATGCGATCCTGCGTTCCGCCCGCGAACTTTTCTACACCGGAGGGTATCTTGACACCCACAACAAAGATATTGCGGAGCATGCCGGCGTAAATGTCGGACTCATCCACTATTATTATCGAACCAAGGGAGCCATCGCACTCGAGATCTATATTGACTTTCTCCTTGCGCAGCTGGAGCTCGTTCGGGAAAAATTCCCGGAGGAGGAGCTGACGGTTCGCAATGCCATTGCCATTCGTCTCCTGTGGGGAGCAATGAGCCGCGATGCGGCACTGCTGCGCTTCCTGCGCGAGATCGGCACGGAACGTATTCCGCTGCAGCTGGCGGACAGCAGCGTCGGCCAACGGTATATGGGGGCAATGAACGAAGGCGGTGAGCGGCAGAGTGAAGAACTGCAGATCATCTGCCGGTGCAGCATAGCCGCGGAAATGGAACTGATCGAGCACTTTGCGTCCGAAAACTGCACCATGTCTGCGGAAAGCCTCGCGGAAATGGATGAGCGGCTCACGCTGCAGATGGCATCTGTTCCCGAAAAGGAGATCGCCCGCGTGCTGCAGCGCTCCGGCGAATGTGCCGAACCGTTCCGCATGGACATGTCCGCCCCCCTCAAACCCTGTCTGTGCCGAAACGAAACGAATCCGAAAGAATAAAACGCCGCCGCCCTTCCGAAAAGGAAAGGCGGCGGTGTTGCGTTTGTATGGAATTATCTGGTTTCTTGTTTGATGCCGTGGATGGCGGTGATGACCCAGTCTTGG
>CAZKGZ010000060.1:0-7915 GCA_964552365.1 uncultured Oscillospiraceae bacterium
AAAAACGACACCGCCGGAGGATGGCAGTGCCGTTAGGAAATTATCAAATTTTCGGTCAGGCTTTGGGGATGACGAGGGCGGCGGCGAAGTCGTTTACGTTGGTGCCGGTGGGGCCGGTGATGATGAGGTCGCCGGTGGCTTGGAGGGCGTGGTAGGCGTCGTTGTCCGCGAGGACCTCGGGGATGCTCCGTCCCGCCGCGGCGAGGCGCGATGCCGTGCCGCCGTCTGCGATGCCGCCGGCGGCGTCGGTCGGGCCGTCCGTGCCGTCCGAACCGACGGAGAAGACGGTGATATTATCCCATCCCTTGATCTCCTCCGCGGCGGAGAGCGCGAGCTCCTGATTGCGCCCGCCTTTGCCCTTGCCGGTGAGGCGCACGACCGTCTCGCCGCCGAGGATGTAGGCTCTCGGCGTGTCGGTATCGGCGTTCTGTTTGGCAAGCGCGGCGAGCTTTGCGCCGACTTCGCGCGCAATGCCGGTCTCGCACTCCGTGAGGATCTCCGGCTCGTAGCCCCGCTCACGGCAGGCATTGGCCGCCGCCGCGCACAGCTCGCGCACGCTGCCGGTGATCTTCACCGTAACGCCGCCGAGCTCTTTCGGGGTCTCCTGCGCGATCAGCTCCCGCGCCTTTTCACTCAGGCGGAGGGAGTACTTTTCCGCCACGGCGTGCGCATCCGCGCAGGTGGTAGAGTCCGGCGTTACGGGACCCGAGGCGATCATGTCCACGGGGTCTCCCACGATGTCGCTGAGTATCACGGCGTACACCTGTGCCGGGGCGCAGTGCAGCGCAAAGCGTCCGCCCTTTACGGCGGAGATGCGCTTGCGGATGGTGTTGATCTCCACGATGTCCGCGCCGCAGGCGAGGAACTGCTGCGTGATGTCCTGCAGCTCCTCGGCGGGAACGAGCGGGTCTTCGAAGAGGGCACTGCCGCCGCCGGAGAGGAGGAAGAGCACCGTGTCCTCGCTCGTGAGGCCGTCCGTGAGGGCGAGCGCTTCGCGCGTGGCGGAGAAGGAATTCTCGTCCGGCACGGGGTGTCCCGCCTCGCGGCAGACGATGCCGGGGATGGGGCTCTGCACATGGCCGTATTTGGTGATGACGATGCCGCTCTCGATGCGCTCGCCGAGCGCGTCCTTCGCTGCGGCCGCCATACGCCATGCCGCCTTGCCCACGGCGACGAGGATCACGCGGCCCGGGAATTCGTGCCCCGCGAGAGCGCGGTGCACCGCTTCATCCGGCAGCACCGCCTCGATGGCGCGGGTGTAGATGTATTGCGCGTCTTCACGCAGATTTTTCATATCTTACTTGTTGACGACATTGATGGGCTCGCCCGCGAGGAACGCCTTCACGTTGTCGACGGTGCAGTCCATGATGCGCTGACGGCTGCCCTTGGAGCCCCAGGACATGTGCGGGGTGATGATGCAGTTCTTCGCCTTGAGCAGCGGGTTGTCGCCGTGGATGGGCTCGGTGGACACGACATCGAGGCCGGCGCAGGCGACCTTGCCGGAGTTGAGCGCATCGGCGAGATCCTGCTCGACGACCATCTGGCCGCGGCTGTTGTTGATGATGATAACGCCGTCTTTCATTTTGGCGATGTTGTCCTTGTTGATGATGCCGGTGTTGAACTCCATGAGCGGCATCTGCAGGCCGAGAACATCGGAGCGGGCAAAGAGGTCATCGAGCTCCACAAACTCCACACCGAGGTCCTTCGCCGCCTGCGAGGGGTACTTGTCGTAGGAAATGACGTGCATGCCGAGGCCGATGGCCGCCTGCGCGGTGTGATAGCCGATGCGGCCGCAGCCGAGGAGGCCGTAGGTCATGCCGGCGAGCTCGATGAGGGGGTAATCCCAGTAGCACCAGTCGGGGTTATTCTCCCACTTGCCTTCGTGCACGGTCTTGTCATGATGGCCGATGTGCAGGCAGCACTCGAGCATCAGGGCGATGGCAAACTGGCTGACGGAGTAGCCGCCGTAGTTCGGCACGTTGCACACGGGGATGCCCTTTTCTTTGGCATAGGCGATGTCCACGATGTTGAAGCCGGTCGCGAGAACGGCGATGAGCTTCACGTTGGGGCACTTGTCGAGCGTGGCTTTGGAGATGGGGGTCTTGTTGACCATGACGATCTCCGCGTCGCCGATGCGCTCGGCAATGAGGGGAGATTCCTCGTACGAGGTGCGGTCATAATGGATCACTTCGCCGAGTGCTTCCAGCGGAGCCCAGCTCAGGTCGCCCGGGTTTTCGGTATAGCCGTCGAGAATCACGATTTTCATAGAGTGCTTCCTCCCGTAATATCATTTTCAATCGCGCTTTCGCGCGCTTTTTTATGCTTCCATTGTATTGTCCCGGTGCTTGTAATTGTTATGAATTTATGATATTCTTTTTGTAAGTTTTACAAACGCAAAAGAGGGGGCGCGGCTGTGGATCTCTCGCAGAGCGATGCCATGAATATCGTCACCGAGATCAAGGGCATTTTGGGGCGCGACATCAATATTATCGAAAAGGACGGCGTCATACTCGCGAGCACGAACCGCTCGCGCGTGGGGACGGTGCACGAGGGCGCGCGGCGGCTCATCGAGCAGCATCTCCCGGAATACACCGTGTGGGAGGACGACGCCGCGAGCGGCGTGCAGCGCGGCATCAATCTGCCGATCCTTTTGAACGGCAAGGTGGAGGGCGTCATCGGCGTGACGGGCGACCCGGCGGAGATCTCCGAGTTCGGCGCGGTCATCCAGCGGCTGATGGAGATCATGCTCGAAAGCCTGCGGCAGCGGCGGCGGCTCGCGCAGATGGACAGTGCGCGCGATGCGTTTCTCGAGGCGCTGCTCTACTCGGACGGCGCGGCGGATGCGGAGCTTTTCGAGCGCGCGCGGCTGCTCGGATTCCATCCGGAGAGCCGGTGCTCCGCGGCCGTGCTGCGGCCGGTGTCGGAGGCGGGCGCGGATACGCTCTCCGGCCTTGCGGGGCAGAAGCTCCTCACGCATGTGCGCCGCGCGCCGCTCCCCGGTTCGGGCGGGCACTGCGCCATCGTGCGCGGCGAGTTCGTGCTCCTCTGCAATGCGCCGCGCGATGAGCTCTCCGCTTTCATGCGCTCGCTCTGCGCGGAGGCGGAGGAGCGCTGCGGCGGCGCGATGGCCGCGGGCATTGGGGGCCGTGCCGAGAATTTTTCCGCGCTTCGGCGGAGCTTCCGGGAGGCGCATGCCGCCGTCCGCGCGGCAGTTGCTTCCGGCACGGGCGGGCGCGTGTTCTTCTACGATCAGGTGTCGCTCGAGTACATTGCCGAGAGCATACCGAAAAACATTCTGGACGACCTCGAGGCGACCGTTTTTTCCGGCTGCACGGAGGAGGAAAAGCGCGATTTCCAGTCGCTGCTCCGCATGTACTTCGCGCAGGACGGCGATCTGCACCGGTGCGCCGAGGCGCTCTATCTCCACCGCAACACCGTGCAGTACCGTCTCGACCGCATCCGCGACCGGACGGGCTACGATTTCCGCAAGCTGCGGGACGCATTCCTTCTCTATCTCGCTTCGCACCATCGCGGCACTTGACAAACCGCCGCGCATAGCATAAAGTCAGCTTGCATACTGTCAATGACCGCAAGGAGGTAATATATGAAACTCAGCGCAAGAAAAGATGTACCGGTCCGGGAGACATGGGATCTCTCGCTCATTTACGCAACGGAGGCGGACTTTGAGGCTGCGTTTGAAAAGGCGAAGGCTCTCGCCGACGAGATCGAAGCGGAGTATAAGGGCGCGCTCGATACGTCCGAGCGCATCGCGGCGTGCCTCGAAAAATTCCAGACGCTGTATGTCCTCATGGATCACACCGGAAGCTACACGAGTCTCGCCGTCTCGGTGGACTACACCGACACCGCCTCGCAGGCGCGTGATGCGAAGGTCACGGCCGCATATGCCGACATCATGAGCCGTCTTTCGTTCATTCGGAGCGAGATCTCCGATGCACCCGAAGAGCTCATCCGCGCCGCCATGGAGAAAAGTGCGGACGGAAAGCGTTTCCTCGAGGACATTCTCCGCCACAAACCGCACCGCCTGAGCCCCGAGACCGAAAAGACGCTCGCCGCGCTCTCGCCGGTATTTCAGGCGCCGTATGAAATTTACCACATGACGAAGCTCGGCGACATGGACTTCGGCACATTTACCGTGAACGGAAAAGAGTATCCGCTCGGCTACTCGCTCTTTGAGGATGAGTATGAGTACGAATCCGACACCGCCGTGCGCCGCGCCGCATTCCGCGCCTTCTATGACAAGCTCGCCGCATACAAGAATACGACCGCGGCGTGCTACAACACCTATCTCATGCAGCAGCGCATCCTCGCCAAGCAGCGCGGCTTTGCCGATGCCTTTGAGGAGGATCTCTTTGAGAACCGCGTCACGCGCGAGATGTACGACCGCCAGATCGATCTCATCACCGAAAAGCTCGCGCCCGCCATGCGCAAGTATGCGAAGCTGCTCGGCAAGAAGCACGGGCTCGACCGCATGACCTTTGCCGATCTCAAGCTCCCGCTCGACGCGGAATTCGATCCGCGCGTGACGATCGACGAATCGCGCGAATATGTCCGCAGCGCGCTCTCCGTGCTCGGGCAGGACTACGCCGACATGGTGGACGAAGCCTACGACAAGCGCTGGATCGATTTTGCGCGCAACGTCGGCAAGGAGACCGGCGGCTTCTGCTCCTCGCCCTACGGCATCAATTCCTATGTGCTCCTCAGCTGGAACGACCGCATGGCGGACGTGTTCACCATCGCGCACGAACTCGGCCACGCGGGGCAGGCGCGGCTGTGCTATGCCAATCAGTCGCTCTTCAATTCCGACATGTCTGTCTACCTCGTCGAAGCGCCCTCCACGATGAACGAGCTGCTGCTCGCGCAGGATCTGCTCCGCAAGAACCCCGACAAGCGTTTCCGCCGCTGGGTGCTCTCCTCCCTCATCGGGCACACCTATTACCATAACTTCGTCACGCACCTGCGCGAGGCATGGTATCAGCGCGAGGCGATGAACATCGTCGAGCAGGGCGGCTCGGTGAACGCCGAGGTGCTCTCCGACATTTTCCGCCGGAATCTCGAGACATTCTGGGGCGACGCCGTGGAACTTCCCGAGGGGAGCGAGCTCACCTGGATGCGCCAGCCGCATTACTACATGGGCCTCTACTCCTACACCTACAGCGCCGGACTCACGCTCGCCACGCAGGCGGCGCTGAACATTGCCTCCGAAGGGCAGAGCGCCGTGGACCGCTGGCGCAAAATGCTCGAAGCCGGCGGCACGCGCGATCCGCTCGGCCTCGCCGCCATCGCCGGCATCGACCTCTCCACCCCCGACGCCCTCGAACACACCATCGCCTACATCTCCGGCATCATCGACGAGATCTGCGCCCTGACCGAAGAACTGGACGGCATCACGGTCGAATAATTCACTATATCATGAAAAGCAGAGACCTGCCTTGTCCGGGCGGCCTCTGCTTTTTTCGGTCAATGTGCATAGAATATTTTGGTGAAATTGCAGAATGGGTAAACTTCCTGTTGCGGAATTTCCGTTTTTTTGCTATAATCTCTCCGACATACATTGAGCAAACCCCGGATAAAGGCAATACCGCATAATTCGGCAAGAGCGATTTGCGAGCAAATTTTGCTTCCGAATGAGGCACATTGACGCGGCAATACTTTGTGTATTGCAAGGAAATGCAACGAAATGCGGGAGCAAAATTTCCGCAAAGCGCCGCAGACGACATTGTGCGGTGTTGCCTAAAAACAAGGAGGACATCTCATGAACGAAAAGTACAATCCCCTGTTTACCCCGTGGAAGATCGGCAACTGCGAGATCAAGAACCGCATCGTGCAGGTCTCCATGGGCGGCACATCCCTCTTCGGCTGGCTGGAGCCCTGCCACTTTGACAAAGAGGCCGCCTACCACATCCTCAACCGCGCCCAGAACAACGTCGGTCTGGTGCTGCCCGGCATGCAGTGCGTATGCGACCCGATGGGCATTCCCGGCCGCCACTGGCTCTATCAGAACAAGCGCATGTTCCGCGAGCTCGCCGCATGGATGCCCGAGTTCCACAAGACCGGCGCAAAGCTCTTCATTCAGCTCGCCGCCGGCATGGGCCGCAGCATGGCCATCAACAAGGTGATGGTCGAGATGCTGCAGAACAAGGCTCTCGCCACCGCCGCCAAGGGCGTTGTGGACATCGAGTACGTCTGCGCGTCCGCTTCCGAGACGCCGAACCGCTGGTATCCCGAAGTGAAGTCCCGCGCGCTCACGAAGGACGAGATCCATGAGATGGTCGAAGCCTTCGGCAAGACCGCGAAGATGCTCATGGACGCCGGTGTCGACGGTGTGGAGATCCACGCCGTACACGAGGGCTACCTCCTCGATCAGTTCGCCATTGCCAACATGAACTACCGCACCGACGAGTACGGCGGATCGTTCGAGAACCGCTACCGCTTCGCCGTGGAGATCGTGCAGGAGATCAAGAAGCAGTGCGGCAAGGACTTCCCCGTGTCGCTGCGCTACTCCGTCGTTTCCAAGACGAAGGGCTTCGGTCAGGGCGCCGTCCCGGGCGAAGAGTTCGTCGAATTCGGCCGCGATATGGCGGAATCCGAAAAGGCGATCAAATATCTCGAAGAGGCCGGCTACGACATGTTCAACTGCGACAACGGCACCTACGACGCCTGGTACTGGGCGCATCCGCCGGTGTATATGCCGCACAACTGCAACATCGCCGAAGTCGAGCACATCAAGAACTTCACCACGAAGCCGGTCGTGTGCGCCGGCAAGATGGAGCCGGAGTTCGCCGCGCAGGAGATCGCCGCCGGCCGCATCGATGCCATGGGCGTCGGACGCCAGAACCTCGTCGACCCCGAGTGGATCAACAAGATCCTCGACGGCCGCGAAGAGGAGATCAAGCCGTGCATCAACTGCCATAACGCCTGCTTCAACTTCAACTGCTCCAAGGGCACGCCCAACATGCAGCCGCTGGAGGATTCGCTCCATCTCGCCCGCTGCGCGCTGACCCCGCCCACGATGCAGCACAACAAGTATAAGCTCATCCCGACGAAGAACCCGAAGAAGGTCGCCATCATCGGCGGCGGCGTCGGCGGCATGGAGTGCGCGCTCGTGCTCAAGAAGCGCGGCCATACCCCCGTCATTTACGAAAAGAGCGACAAGCTCGGCGGCATGTACAACTACGCCTCCGCAATGTCCTTCAAGGAAGCCGACAAGCAGCTGCTCGCCTGGTACGAGCGCGAGCTCAAGAAAGAGGAGATCGAGATCCACTTCAATACCGAGATCGATCCCATCAACCCGATCGCCCGCCAGTACGACGAGATCATCGTCTGCACCGGCGCCGTGCCCAAGAAGCTCCCCGTGCCCGGCTTCAACAAGACCATCACGTTTGAAGAGCTGCTCACGAGCGGTCACGACCACGGCGACAAGATCATGTTCTTCGGCGGCGGCCAGTCCGCATGCGAGGCGGCCTACGAGATGGTGCTGCAGGGCAAGCACCCGATGATCGTGGAGTACGCCAACGACCTCATCGCCACGCCCGGCACCTGCCTCGCCAACGCCTCGTTCCTGCGCGAGATGCTCGTGTTCAAGAAGGTGCCCATCTACCTCGAGCACTCCATCTGCGAGATCGGCGACGGCTACGTTATGGTGAAGCCGCGCTCCGGCGGAGACGCCTTCAAGGTCGAGTGCGACTGCGTCGTCAACGGCCTGGGCTTCCGTCCCGCGCCGGTCGCTCCGGAAGGCAAGCATGTCCACCAGGTCGGCACCGCCGCCAAATGGGGCAACCTCCGCAACGTCATCTGGGGCGCCTGGGACGTCTGCATGAAGATCTGATCTTCAACGCCAGTGAATATCCGCACATAAAACGATTCGGAGAAGAGGGTATCCTCTTCTCCGAGTTTT
>CAZKGZ010000061.1:0-7897 GCA_964552365.1 uncultured Oscillospiraceae bacterium
GGTTTCAGTGACATTCTTTTCACTGTCCGGGAGGCTAAGGTGTCCGGGAACCGTTGCTCGTAAAATTGACAGCCGATTCCTTTTGTGATAAACTATGTAAATTAGTGAAAGGAGTGGGTTTTATGCGGATGAAGTTTCGGGCTGCTTGGGCGGTTTTATTGATAGTTGCTTTGCTGGCTTTGTCGGGGTGCTCTTTGACGGTGGACGATGTTATGAATGTCATCGCGCCGACGGAGACGCCGGCACCGGGTTCCGACCTTGTTTTCTCCGATGAACCGGAGGCGACGCCCGAGCCGATGCAGCTCACCTATACGGAAATGGACGGCGTTTTCAGTCCGTTCTTTGCGGAAACGGACGGCGATGTGCAGGTCGTGAAGCTCACGCAGCTCTCGCTCCGCGCCGTGGAGGGCAACCGCGCCCCGGCGGAGATCACCCGCACCAACGAGTCGGACGGCACCGTGACCGTGCGCATCAGTCTGCAGAAGGGTCTCCTCTGCTCGGACGGCGAGGAGCTCACGGCGGATGACCTGCTCTTTACCTACTATGTCCTCATGGACGAGACATACGACGGCAGCTATACCGTCAACGAGCTGCCCATCGAAGGCCTTTCCTACTACTGGAACGGCATGGATTCCGACATGTACGGCAAGTACATGATGATCTACGACGAGATCTACAACAACGGCAATTACGAGAAGGATCTCGAGCAGGCCGTTGAGGACGCCAAAGACGCCGCACGCGCCAAGGGCATCAGTGAGGAGAGTCTCGACAACAACAACGATGTTATCGCCGCGAAGAAGGCGCTGGAGGAGTACGACACCGAACGGGCCGATGAGATCCGCGCGGCCATCGAGGAAGCCTGGCGCGCCGATGCGCAGGCGCTCGTGGACTATACCATGGAAAACTACAGCGGCACCATTTCCCTGCGCACGAGCTACACGCGCGAGGAAGTGCTCGCGAACACCGGCCTGCAGGTGATGTACACGATGCTCGACCGCGGCTTCGGCAAGTTTGACGATGACGGCGTGTTTACCTCCAACACCGGCGAAACATGGGACCTGACAACGACCTACCCCACCGTCGACGACCTCTTCAATGTCATGTACGAGGCGTATGACGGCGATGTGACGCAGTACTGGAGCATCGAAGGCATCGGCCGTGCGGATATGCTCGCGGCGGTGCAGAATGAGCTCGTGCGCAAGTGGGCGCCGCAGGACGAAGAATGGCGCGGCGGCATCACCTCGGTGTCGGGCGTGCAGAAAGTCGACAACTACACCATCACCGTAAAGCTCACCTATTGCGATGAGACCGTTCTCAAGACGCTCACCGACATCTACATCGCGCCGCTGCACATTTACGGCGACGAATCGCTTTTCGATGCGGAGAACGGCAGCTTCGGCTTTACGAAGGGCGATATGTCCACCATCCGCGCAAACAATGAAAAGTCCGTCGGTGCCGGCGAGTATGCCTGGCGCGAGACCGATATCCGCACCGTTTATCTCGATGCGAACGAGAACTACTGGCTCGGCACCGCCGAAGTGCCGGAAGTCATCCTCACCAAGGCAGAGTAAGTAATAACCAAGCGCCGTCCTGCGAGAAATTTGCGGGACGGCGCTTTTGTTCACAAAGCGGATATTTGACATCAAAAATGGTGTATGCTATAATTATACCGATTACAATGCGGGAAGTGATAGAATGACAGACAGTGAAAACAAAACCGGTCTGCCCGAAGAGAATATCGATTCCGTCCCCGCGCCGAAGGAAAACGAGAGCACGAATGCGCCCGCGCCGAGTGAGGAAGCGCCGAAGCCGGAAACACCCGCCGCTCCGCAGGAGACAAAACCTGCGGCTCCGGAGGCTTCCAAGAGCGCGAAGCCCTCGGGCAAGAGTGCGTCGGATGCGAAGAAAAGTTCCGATGCTAAGGGCGACGGCCTCAGCGGTGTCGGGCTTGCCGTTTCGCTCTGCGATGCGGTGCTTCTTTCCGTCGGACGCGAGCATTTCCACGGCGGTGTCCGTCCGGACAACATTTCCGTGCGCGGCAGCAAAGCCTATCTCGGCGGGACGCTGCAGCATATTGCCGGAGAGTTCACGCCGCAGGAGCTTGAGTATATGGCACCGGAGCTCTTCTGGGACGGTGTGCGCGACAGCGCAGCGGATGTATATTCCATCGGTCTGATCTTATATTCCCTCTATAACTACGGCCGACTGCCGTTTTGGCCCAATTCCGGCGCGATAACGCCGAATGCCCGCGCCAGTGCGCTGCAAAAGCGCATGAGCGACGAGGAGATCACGCCGCCCGCCAGTGCAGACGCGGAGCTCGCCGGCATTATCCTGCGCGCTTTGGCGTTCCGTACGGAAGACCGCTGGCACGATGTGCAGGAGCTCAAGGACGCTCTCAACGGCTGCGATGCGGCGGGCGAGACGGTGGATATTTCTCTGGCCATGTCCGGACTTCTGAGCCGCTCGAGTGAGAGCATGCCGTCTATCGACCGCTTTGCCGGACAGGGAAAGGCGCACAAGCCTTACGATACCGGAGATGTCCCTCCGGGACGCCGTCCGGAGCGGCGCAAAAGTCTCCGCTGGCTGTGGACGCTGATCCTCGCCGTGGTCGTCATCGGAGCGGGAGTGCTCGTATTCGTCGGCAGCAATAACACTCCGAGCGCTGTGCCGGAGACCGAAGCGACGGCCACGCCCGTACCGACGGCTGCCCCGACCGCGACACCGACGCCCTCCCCCGACCCGACGCCGTCGCCCACGCCGAAGGGGCCGCGCTATGTCGTCTATGTGGAGAACCTGAGCTGGACGCAGGCACAGCAGCGCTGCGAAGAGCTCGGCGGCACGCTCGCCGCGCCCATGACGGAGGACGAGTACAACGAGATCGTCCGCGTGTGCACGAGTGCCAAGTGCAACTATGTGTGGCTCGGCGCCGAGCGGCAGGCCGACGGCAACTGGCGCGACACGAACGGCGACATCATCGGCTACTTCCTCTGGGACGAGGGCGAGCCGACCGGCATCGACACCACGGACAACGCACCGGAAAACTACCTTATGCTCTGGCGGCGCGATGACGGCTGGTACTATAACGACAGCCGCGAAAATCCGCTTCTCGACTACTACTGGATCTACGGCAACAACATCGGCTTCGTGTGCCAGATGTGGTGATCGCTCCGCTCTTCGAAATGCGCGGCTTTGCCGCACATTTCGAGGGGATAGCGCTGCGCTCCGCGCCTCGTCGGCCCGCCGGCGGGCCGGTCGACACTCCGCTCCGCGAGAAGTATTTTTTTCGACGCGCATGTCGCCGAAAAAAATGATCCCACTTTATTTGCGCCTGCGGGCGCAAACTCTGCGAGGCTTCCTTAGATACAAGATACAAAAACCGACTGACCGGATTTTTCGGGCAGTCGGTTTTTTCTGTTCAGTTCAGCAGGGCTCGGTCGTTGTCTAGGGCGCTGCCGGAGATCTCGGCGAATTTTCCTAGGAGGTCTTTTACGGTGAGTTTGGCTTTTTCTTCGCCGCGGCAGTCGAAGATGATCTGACCTTTGTCCATCATGATGAGACGGTTGCCGTGGCGGATAGCGTCTTTCATGTTGTGGGTGATCATCAGCGTGGTGAGGCCGTTCTCCTGTACGATGCGGTCGGAGAGTTCCAGCACCTTGGCAGCCGTGGCGGGGTCGAGTGCCGCCGTGTGCTCGTCGAGGAGCAGCAGGCGCGGCTTCTGCAGCGATGCCATCAGCAGCGTTACGGCCTGACGCTGGCCGCCGGAGAGAAGGCCGACCTTTGTCGTCAGGCGATCCTCGAGGCCGAGGTTGAGCTCATGGAGCCGTTCACGGTACATTTCGCGCTCCTCGTGCGTGATGTGCCAGCGGAGCGTGCGGCGCTTGCCGCGGCGATAGGCAAGCGCGAGATTTTCCTCGAGCTGCATATCGGGCGCCGTGCCCATCATGGGATCCTGAAACACGCGGCCGATGAACGGCGCGCGCTTGAAGTCCGGGAGGCCTGTGATGTCGTTGCCGTCAATGACGATGGAGCCGCCGTCCACCGGCCACACACCGGCGACTGCGTTGAGGAGCGTGGATTTGCCCGCGCCGTTGCCGCCGATCACGGTGACAAAGTCGCCCTCTTCGAGGTGCAGGTCTACGCCCGCCAGCGCGCGGCGCTCGTTGATGGTGCCGGGGTGGAATGTCTTATAAATGTGATTTACATCGAGCATCATTGCGCGGCACCTTCTTTCCGACCGCGCTTTTTCGCGCGGCTGAATGAGTTTTTCGACTGCTTCTGCAGATACGGCACAGCGAGGAACAGTGCCACGATGAGAGCCGTGAAGAGCTTCAGGTCGTTCGGGTCGAGCTTGAGCCAGAGGATGAGCGTCATGACCATGTAGTAGAGAATGCCGCCGAACACGACGAAAGCGAGCTTAATGGAGAAGTTGCAGCCCTTTTTGAATATGGCCTCGCAGAACACTTCGCCGATGACGATGGATGCAAGACCGATGACGATGGCGCCGCGGCCCATGTTGACATCCGCCGTGCCCTGAAACTGCGTCATCAGACCGCCGGCGAGTGCAACGATGCCGTTGGAGAGCGAGAGGCCGATGACTTTCATGCGGTTGATGTTGATGCCCTGCGCGCAGCTCATGGTGGGGTTCGAGCCGGTGGCGCGCAGCGCGGAGCCGTGCTCCGTGCCGAAGTACCAGTAGAGCAGCGCGATCACCACCGCTACGATCAGAAGGCCCACGCCGATCGCCTGCGGCACATAGCGGGAGGACACGAGGAAGCCTTTGCCGTCCGTCTCCCAGAACATACCGTAGGTTTTGAGACTCGCCGTCTGGTTGGCCTTCATACCCATGATGCGCAGGTTGATGGAGTACAGAGCAAACTGCGTGAGAATGCCGGAGAGGATCGCGGGAATGCCGAGCTTCGTGTGCAGCATGCCGGTGCAGAAGCCGGCGAGCATGCCGGTAAGCATGGCAATGAGCAGAGCCGCCCATGCGGGCCACCCTGCCATGATCAGCATGACCGTAACGGCACCGCCGGTCGCAAATGTACCGTCGGCACTCATATCCGCTACGTCCAGAAGTCGAAATGTAATGTAAACACCCAGTGCCATCAAACCCCAAAGAATGCCCTGCGCAATAGCGGAGGGCATTCTGCCGGGCAGACTGGCAAAATTCAGGGATGCGAAGTAAGCAGCCATGGATCAGTCCGTCCTTAAAATTGAATTATTGTGGAATGGATCACTCGATCGGCTCGTAGCCATCCGGAACGGTGATGCCGAGAGCATCGCACATTTCGGCGTTGTACTTCTTGACCGGGTCAGGGTAGTACTCGATGGGCATCTCGGAGATGTCCGACTCACCCGTGAGGATGCGGACGGCCATCTGACCGGTCGTAACGCCGAGATCGTAGTAGCTGATGGAGAGCGTGGCCACGCCGCATCCGGAGCAGATGCCCTCTTCACCGGCGACAATGGGAACGCCCGCAGGCTCTGCCACATTGCTGATGGCCTCGGTGCAGCTCGCCGCCGTGTTGTCAGTCGGGATGTAGAGCACATCGCACTCACCGCACGCCGTGCCGGTCACATTTGCAACATCGTTCGTATCGGCAAAGGTGTAGACATTCACGGTCACACCGGCGTCTTCGAGCGCTGCCTTCACGACATTGGCCTGGTACACGGAGTTCGCTTCGGCGGAGCAGTAGAGAATGCCGACCGTCTTCGCATCGGGGAAAAGCTCAAGGATCATCGCGGCCTGCTGATCGAGCGGGGCAAGGTCGGACGTGCCGGAAATGTTGCCGCCGACGGTGCCGTCGAAGTTGTCGATATCAAGCGCGACGCCGTACTCGGTAACGGCCGTGCCGAGAATGGGGATCTCATCGGTCGCAGCAGCGGCGGCCTGCAGAGAAGCGGTGGCGTTGGCGAGGATCAGATCCACGCCGTCGGCCACGAAGCCGTTCACGATCGTGGCGCAGGTGGAGATGTCGCCGGAGGCGTTCTGATTGATGAACTCCACATTGTCCGCGCCGAGTGCCTCGGTCACGGAATCGATAAAGCCCTGTGTAGCAGCATCGAGCGCGGTGTGCTGCACCAGCTGGCAGATGCCGATGGTATATTTCGCGCCGGACGCCGTTTCGGATGTCTCCGCGGCAGCGGTGGTGGTTTCGGTCGTTGCGGCAGTTTCGGATGCCGTGCTTCCGCACGCAGCCAGAGTGAAGATCATAGCCAGTGCGAGAAGAATGCCAATGACTTTTTTCATTGAGATCGCTCCTTCTTTTTAAGCACCTCGGGTGCTCTCTTTTATGTTTTGCATTATAGCACTTTAAATGGACAAAGCAAGAGTTTTTTTTAACAAAAATACAGTGCCGGATCCCACAGAATCCGGCACTGTAAACGAAAATTCTTTCGCGATTTAAACCGAGGCAGTATAGGGGCTTTGCGCGGTGCTGTCTTAGATATCGAGGATGCCCATGATTACGATCCCTACTACTACGAGCGTGATGCATGCGTAATGTTTCTTTGAGAGCTTTTCCTTGAGGAAAATGCGGCCCCAGATGACGCTTGCGACGCAGTAGGAGGAGATGATCGGTGCGGCAAAGGCAACGTGCTCCGTGTCGGCCAGCGCGTAGATATAGAAGAACTGGCCGATGGTCTCGCACACGGCACCGGCGTATTTCGGCGCTTCCATCTTCGGCACGAGTTTCTGCTTCTTGATGCCGAGCACATAAACGGCGCACACGACGGCCATCACAAGGAATGTGAGCTCGTAAGCCACATTGCACGCATCCGCGAGATCCTCGCCGAGCTTTTCGAGAACGCGGCTGTCGGCAAACGTTCCGAGTGCATCGAGCAGGCAGTAGATCACCGGCAGCGTGATGGCGAGCCAGCTTTTGGCGTAATGGTGGTTGGACTCGTCCTGACGGGCGCGGCGCAGTTCTTCATCCTCGTTGGATTCCGTAATGCCGAGCGCGACGACGCCGATGCACACGAGTGCCACAGCCACGAGTGCGAGCGGCGGGCAGTCCTCCCCGATGCCGGCCGTGATAAGCGTGAGCACCGCGACGAGCGCGCCGGAGCTGTTGCATATGGGCGAGGAGATGGAAAGCTCAATGTAACGCAGCCCCACATAGCCGATGGCCATGGAGAGAATGTAGAGCATCGACACGGGGAGGTACATGAGAATGATCTCCCAGGTGATCGCAACATGCCCGATGAAGATCTCGTAGGCGGCGTGCAGACCCATCACGACGCCGACCGCCATCACCATTTTGAGATGGCTGAACTTGTCGGAGCTCTCCTGACAGCCGATTTTCGAAAACAGATCCGATCCGCTCCAGCAAAGAAGCGCAATAACGGCAAACCAAAACCACATAAGAATTCATTCCTTCCGAAAACAACATGACAAGTCAGTATAACAGCAAACTGCCGTATTGGCAAGATATTTTTAAGGCGGTGTCGTTCTTTTTACACACTGGTATCTTTATAAGAAAAAGGAGGATATCGGTATGGAATACGGTTATGCGAGGGTTTCGACGAGGGAGCAGAATGAGGAGCGGCAGAGGATCGCACTGGCGGAGTTCGGGATCGTTGAGCGAAACATCTATACGGACAAGCAGTCGGGAAAGGACTTTGAGCGCGCGGAGTATCGCCGCCTTTTGGGCAAACTGAAAGACGGCGACACACTTGTGGTAAAGAGCATCGACCGTCTCGGGAGAAATTATGAAGAAATTTTGGAGCAGTGGCGCGTGATCACAAAAGAGAAGCACGCGGAGATCGTCATTCTCGACATGCCGCTCCTCGACACACGGAACAAAAACGACCTCACCGGCACGGTGATCGCGGACATCGTCCTGCAGCTATTGAGCTATGTGGCACAGACCGAACGCGAATTCATCCGTCAGCGTCA
>CAZKGZ010000062.1:0-7870 GCA_964552365.1 uncultured Oscillospiraceae bacterium
TGATGGCCAACTATGACGGCAAGAAGATCTCCGATCTGAGCAACGTCATTCCTCTCGACTCCGGCTACGGCACCGCATTCTCCTACGCCGCTGCTGAGCAGGTCGACATCATCGTCTGCTACGCCGACGGCCGCAACGACTACGAAGCCAGCTGGCAGCTCCCCACCGATCAGCAGGATGAGACCGGCAAGCAGGGCATGGGCCGCAGCGATTCCATCTGGAACGAGCTCAATGTTATCGGCGTGACCGACGGCATCTACAACGACACCGTCGCCATCTCCAAGGAGAGCCCCTACTACACCCCCGAGATCGTCGCCGCTCTTCAGGATTGCTTCATCAACATCATCAACACCGAAGAAGGCCAGCAGATCTTCTCCGTTTACAGCCACACCGGCTATGCCAAGGCTGTTGACTCCGATTACGACGGCGCACGTGCCGCTCTGACCGCAGTTTCCGACTAACGTCATCAGTGGAAAGGCGCCCTGCATATACAGGGCGCTTTTCTCCGTTAAGGCCACTCGGACGGGTGATCCGGCCGGGAGAAAATATTGAAAAAGAAAAGAGTCACGGCATGATTGAGTTCAAAAATGTGTATAAGACTTATCCAAACGGCTTTACGGCCCTGAAAAACATCAACCTGCAGATCGAGCAGGGAGAGTTCGTCGCCATCATCGGCCTCTCCGGCGCCGGCAAATCGACGCTCCTGCGCTGCATCAACCGCATGCACGACATCACCGAGGGCGAGCTCACGGTAGACGGCGTGGATGTCGACGCGCTCCGCGGCAAGGATCTGCGCCGGTACCGCCGCAAGGTCGGCATGATCTTTCAGAGCTTCAACCTCGTCACCCGCAGCACGGCCATCAAGAACGTGCTGACGGCCGACGTGCCCGATATGCCCTTTTTCCGCGTGCTTTTCGGCATCTTTACGAAGGAGCAGAAGATGCGCGCGCTCGAGAGCCTTGACAAAGTAGGCATTTTGGATAAGGCCTATACCCGCTGCGACCAGCTCTCCGGCGGACAGCAGCAGCGCGTGGCACTGGCCCGTACGCTCAACCAGGACCCGAAGATCATCCTGGCCGACGAGCCCGTTGCCTCTCTGGACCCGATCACCGCCAAGCAGGTCATGCAGGACTTTGTGCGCATCAACAAGGAGTACAAGATCAGCATCCTGCTCAACATCCACCACGTGGACCTCGCACTGAAGTACTGCGACCGCGTCATCGGCATCCGCGCCGGTGAGATCGTGTTCGACGGCCCGGCCAGCACCATCACGCAGGAGCAGATCGATTCCGTCTACAACGGCAACAAGGTCCCCACCATGGGCGAGGGCGAGAGCGACGCCCCCGTCGCCCGGCAGTGAGAGGGGCAGAGCATGGACGAAAACAAAGGCGGTCTTTATAAAAAGACCTGGTTTGACAAAATTTTCAAGCCGCAGACCATCACGCTCCCCAACGGGCATTCCGTGCAGCGGCGCCGCAGCCCCGCGCCGTTCATCGTGGCGCTGCTGGTGCTTGCCGTGGTGTGGTCGCTGCACATGACGGAGTTCAGCCTCTCCGTGGTCATCAACAAGTTCGGCAAAATGGTCGACCTCATGGAAAAGATCTTCCAGCCGGACTGGTCGTTCTTCCCGAAGGTCATCTCCCCGCTGCTCGACACCATCAAGATGTCCATCCTCGGCACCGTCATCGGCTGCGCACTGGCGCTGCCCGTGGCTGTGCTCTCCTCGAGCAACATCAACCACAGCGTGATCCTCGTCGGCATCTTCCGCTTTATCCTCGGTCTTATCCGCACGCTGCCGACGCTCATCATCGCGCTCGTGTGCGCGCTCATCTTCTCCCTCGGCACCTTCTCCGGCACCGTCGCCATCGCCATCTTCACCTTCGGTGTCGTTGCGAAAATGCTCTTTGAGAGCATCGAGACCATCGACATGGGGCCGTTTGAGGCCATGGAAGCGCTGGGTGCCAACAAGTTCCAGGCGTTCTGGTCGGCCTGCGTGCCGCAGATCCTGCCGGTCTATCTCAGCCACAGCCTCTACTGCTTTGAGATGAACGTGCGCGCCTCCGCCATTCTCGGCTACGTCGGCGCGGGCGGCCTCGGCATCACCATCAACGAGCGCATCGGCTGGCGTGATTACAACAGCCTGGGCACGGTGCTCCTCTCCCTGTTCGTTGTCGTCGTGGCCATCGACTTCTTCAGCGAATATCTGCGCACGAAGCTGAGCTGAAAGGAGCGGCATGATGACAAGAAAGAAAAATGTGATAGAAGAGCTCGAAAGAAAGCTCGACCGCAAGCTGACGACGGCGGAAGTATACGCCAACCGTCCGCGCCCGTGGCTGCTGTACACCGCCATCGTGCTGATCATTGCCGTGCTGATCGGCTGGTCGGCCGGCGACATCACCTACTCCGGCCTCACCGCGACCGGTACGGAAGTCGCGAAGGGCGTTCTCCACGGCATATTCGATCCGGATCTCGACCTTCTCTTCGGCACCGGCGATTCCGATGTCCCCTACCTGCTGCTGCAGACCATCGCCATTGCCGTTCTCGGCACACTGTTCGGCGCCATTCTCGCCATTCCCTTTGCGTTTCTCGCGTCCTTCAATATCATGCCCAAGGCGGTCGCTTATGTCGTGCGCATCCTCATCCTTATGATCCGCACCATCCCGAGCATCGTGTGGGCACTGATGTGGATCCGCGTCACCGGCCCGGGCGCCGCCTGCGGCGTTATCACGCAGTCGGTCTGCTCCATCGGCATGATCTCCAAAATGTACATCACCGCCATTGAGGACCTTGACACGCACATTCTGGAGAGCCTCGACGCCATGGGCTGCACGCCGTTCCAGAAGATCCGCTACGGCGTTATCCCGCAGCTCACGGCCAGCTTCATTTCCACCACCATTTACCGCTTCGACATCAACCTCAAGGACGCTACCACGCTCGGCATCGTCGGCGCGGGCGGCATCGGCGCATCGCTGGTGCAGTGCCTCAACAGCCGCCGCTGGGCCATGGTCGGCTCCTTCGTGTGGGGTCTGATGGTCCTGGTGCTCATCATCGAGCTCATCTCGACCAAGGTCCGCCGCAAACTCGCCCACGATGTCTGAGGGCGCAAACAAAACTTTTACGATCATTCCCCTGCGTTTCACCGCAGGGGAATATAATTCAGTGTATGCAGCGTAATTTGACGATATTTTATACGAGCGACTCGCACGGATACTTCGCGCCGACGGACTATGCGTCGGGCGGCACGATCGCGAGCGGCCTTGCCAACTGCATAAGCAATTTTACGCACGACGGCAACACGCTCATCATCGACGGCGGCGACACGCTCCAGGGCAGCCCGTTCACCTACTGGCTGTACTCGCAGCACCGCGAGGGCGCGTGCGTCCCGGCGCAGCTCCTGAACCTCGGCGGGTATCACTTCGTGACGCTCGGGAATCACGACTTCAACTACGGCCGCACGGAGCTCGAGCGGTACCTTCGGGAGCTCGATGCCGAGTGCCTGTGCGCCAATGTCCGCGGGGTCGCCGGTGTGAAAAACACGGCGGTCGTGACGCTCGAAAACGGTCTGCGCGTCGGGCTGACCGGCGTTGTCACCCACTATGTGAATCTCTGGGAGCCGCCGGAAAATCTTGACGGCATCACGATCACGGATGCGTTCACCGCCGCAGCCGCCGCGCTCGAGGAGCTGAAGCGCGAAAATCCCGACATCACGGTGTGCATCTATCACGGCGGCTTCGAGCGCGACGCGATGACCGGCGCACTGCTCTCCTCCACCGATGAAAATCAGGGCTGGCGGATGTGCAGTGAGCTCGATTTCGACATCGTGCTGTGCGCGCATCAGCATGCCCCGGCGGAGGATCTCTGCATCTGCGGGACGCACGCCTGTCAGCCGCCCGACCGCGCAAGGCAGTACATCCGGCTGGACGCCTCCGTCGACGAAGACGGCCGCACCGGGATACGCTCGAAGCTGTGCGAAGCCGGAAACGTGACGCTCCCCGAGGCGCAGGAGCTCTTGGCACCGCTCGAGAAAGCCACCTCCGAGTGGCTCGATGTTCCGATTGGGCATCTGGATATCCCGCTGCTTCCGTCGGATCATCTCGACATGGCGCTGAACGGCTCGTACATCGCAAACTTTTTCAATCAGGTGCAGCTTGAGGCCTCCGGCGCGGATCTCTCCTGCGCAAGCCTCGCCAACACCGTCAAGGGCTTTGCGAAGGATGTGACCGTTCGGGATGTGGTCTCGACCTACATTTTCCCCAACACGCTCAAGACCGTCCGCATCGACCGCGCCGGGCTGAAGGAAGCGCTCGAGCGCAGCGCGGAGTATTTCACGCCGGACGGGAACGGCGGCGTGCGCATCAGCGAGAGTTTCCTGCGCCCCGTCGAGCAGCATTTCAACTACGACTATATTTCCGGCATCGAGGTCACGATGGATATCCGCCGGAATGTCGGCGAGCGCGTCACATCCATCCGCTACCGCGGCGAGGAGCTGCCGGAGGACAAAAAGCTCACGCTCTGCCTCAACAGCTACCGCGTGACCGGCGCGGGCGGGTACGGCGTGTACGCCGGGTGCGAGATCGTGCGCGAGCAGCCCACCGAGATCTCGGAGCTCATCATCGATTACATGGAAAAACACGGCACCATTACCGTAGACAAGACCAAATGGCTTACGGTGGTCTATTAAAAGAATGCGAGGAAAGAATATGGAAAACAAAGTATTTAAAGTCGTTCTTCTGCAGGCCCTGCCCGCCTCCGGCAAGTCCGAGGTGCGCAACTTCATGGCGAACGTGGAGCCGGAGCGCCTCCGCGACGAGTTTCACATCGGCGAAAATCTTCAGCTCGACGATTTTCCGTATGTACACATGATGCGCCGCATCGACAACGAGCTCGAAGCCATGGGCGAGGCGCGCATCTATTACCCCGGCGAGGCACCGTTCACGGACGGGCGCGACTGGGGCACGCTCTGCTGCCTCCTCAACGAGGACTACCACGACCTCATGAACCGCAATGTGGCCAAGCCGGATTCCGCAGCGCAGCTCCTCTTCGACCGCTTCGATGCCGCCGCGCAGCAGGCCGGGCTTCCGCCGAGAATGGGTCTCCTGCGCGAGGAAGTGCGCACGAAGCTCGCGGGCATCCTCGAAGCCGAAGCGCGGGAGATGCTCGAGAACAAGCACGCCGGCTATCCGAAGGACTTTGAAGACAAGACGGTCATCATCGAGTGCGCCCGCGGCGGGCCGGACGGCGCGTCCATGCCGCTGACCGGCACGTTCGGCTACCAGTACTCCCTGCCGATGTTCTGCCCGGAGATCCTTGAAAACGCCGTCATCCTCTACATCTGGGTCACGCCGGAGGAGTCGCGCCGCAAGAATGCCGACCGCGCCGACCCGAACGATCCCGGCTCCAACCTGCACCACGGCGTGCCGATGGCCGTCATGCTCGGCGACTACGGCTGCGACGACATGGAGTATCTCGTAAATCACACCGAAGTGCCCGACACCGTGACCGTGAACGCCCACGGCAAGACCTACCACCTCCCCATCGGCATCTTCGATAACCGCGTGGACAAGACCTCCTTCCTCCGCGCCGAACCCGCCGAATGGGACAGCGCCAAAGTAAAAGAAGTGACCGCCGCCATCCGCACCGCGACCGACACCATGTACAAGAATTACTGCAAATAAGCATTTTGCGAAAGATCCCGCGTTTCCGATTCGATACCGGAAACGCGGGATCTCGTGCTTTTCATAAAAAAAGCGGCACCGGATCTTCGGTGCCGCCTGGATCGCATGGGAGGATATCAGCCCTTCATGTCGAGGAGCTTCTGCTTGAGTTCGCCTTCGAGGCGGCCGAGTTCTTCTTCGGCCTGGGCGCGGCGGGCGCGGCCGTCGTCCTGGATCTGACGCACTTCCTCGAGCGTGGCAATGAGGTGCTCGTTCGTCTTCTTGAGCGTCTCGAGATCGACGATGCCGCGTTCGGATTCCTTCGCGACCTCGACGGAGCCGGAGTGCAGCGCCTCGGCGTTGCTGATGAGAAGGCGGTTCGTCACATCGGTGACGGCGCGGGAGGCCTCCATGGCCTGCTTGGAGTGGTGCATGCTCAGGCCGAGCACCATCTGGCTCTTCCAGAGAGGAATGGTGTTCACGATGGCGGTCTGGATCTTCTCCGTCATGAGCATGTCGTTGTTCTGGATCATGCGGATCTGCGGGGACATCTGCATGGAAATGGTGCGCGTGAGCTCCAGATCGTGCAGCTTCTTCTCAAAGCGGCCGATGAGGTTCGCGTAGTCGTTCACGGCCTGCGCGTCCTCGGGAAGGCCGGACTTCTCCGCCTTGGCGCGCATCTCGGCGAGCTCGTTCTCGCGCAGCTCCTGAATGCGGAGCTTGCCGGCGATGATGTACATCGTGAGCTCTTTGAAGTATGCCTGGTTGAGCTCGAACATGCGGTCGAGAGAGGCAATGTCCTTGGCGAGAACGACCTGATGGCCCTGCAGCTGAGCGGTGATCTTGTCAACATTGACTTCGGCCTTTTCAAACTGCGCCTTCGTCTCCTCCAGCGAGCGGCCGGCTTTCTTGAATATACCGAAGAGGCCCTTTTTCTTGTTCTCCTCTTCGTCGTAGTCCAGATCCTTGAGCTCCACAACGAGGCTCGTGAGCATATCGCCGACCTCGCCCATGTCTTTCGTGCGGACCTTGTCGAGCGCACTGCCGGAGAAATCGGCAATGTTCTTCTGCGCGGCGGCGCCGTAGGAGAGGACAAGGTTCGTGTCGGTCACGTCGATCTGCTTGGCAAACTCGCGCACGGCGGCCTGCTCCTCGGGGGAGAGACGCTCGATATCGAGCTTTTCAGCTTCCACGGCCGGCTTCTGCTCTTCAACTACGAGCTGCGGAGCGGCGGGGGCTTCCTGCGCGGCGGTCTGCGTGGGGTTGAGCGTCAGGGAAGGGACATATGTTTTTTCATCCATTGGCGGTGCTTCCTTTCATCGTTTGTTCCGATTTTTCCGTTGGTTCCGGTTCGGCCGCTGCCGCCGCTTCGGCGGTCTGCTGACCGTATTGCTTCATGAAATCCTTGATGTCGAGATATCCTTTGCCGCCGAGGCCCTCGCGGGCGAGCATGGTGTTCATCGTGTCGATGTCTATCTGAATGTTGGCGGCCTGATTGGCAAAGAGCGCGTCGAGCTGCTTTTTGTAAGCCTCGATGGTCGTGTCGAGCATTTCCTCAATGCGTTCCATGGAGCCGGTGATGTTCTCGCCGGCATACTCCTGCGCGCTCATCCGGTCGTAAGCGTTGAGCAGACGGATGGTCGTCGGCAGGTAAAAGTCCAGAAACTTCCGGATCTGCGGCACATCCTCGGGGTCGTCCATGGCGTCGCGGACGATCTGGTCGGATACGGCCATGAGCTGGTTGATGCGCGAGCGGATCTCCGGCTTGGGAATGGAGTTGTAGAGCCGGCCCATCTCCTTGAGCGCCACGCGCCCTTCCTTGACGATGGCCTGCACCTCGGGGGAGTACGGGCTCTCCTCTTCCTTCGCCTCGGGCTCGGCGGCCTTTTCGGCTTCCGCAGCCTGAGCGGCGGCAGCCTCGGCCTCGGCTTTGGCGCGTTCGGCTTTCTTTCGGGCTTCTTTCGCTTTCTTGGCTTTCTTTTTCGCTATCTCGGAGCTTATGCTGTTGATGAGCCCCACGAGCGCCATGATGGTCAGCCCGATGGCGACCAGCAGCCCGGAAAATTCCACGACCGGCTTGGCGATGGCGTAGACGAGCCATATAAGAAGCAGCACACCGATGATCCCTCCGAGCCCGGAGTCACGGCGGCGGCGTCGATTTCGCATGGATCCGCCTCCTTCACAAGAAGACCCGCCCCGCAAAATTCCTGCGGAGC
>CAZKGZ010000063.1:0-7784 GCA_964552365.1 uncultured Oscillospiraceae bacterium
CTCGGCTGATCACCTTGCGGAGGGCATTTTTTACTTTTTCTTTTGTTTTTCCTTGGCGCGTTTGTCGCTGATGATTTTCATGTGTTCTTCGGTCACGAGTTCAACGCCGTTTTCTTTGGCCCAGTCTACGCAGCCTTTGAGGACGAGGGGGAGGAAGACGCGGGGGACATTCAGGATGGTCTTGAGGGCGTCGTCGGTGAACTTCACTTTGTCATCGGCGCGGTCGGCGGCGTAGCGGACGGACTCGAGCGAGGCCTCGCGGATGGGCAGGAGCTCGGCACGCATCCAACGGTGGCGGTGGAACCAGAAGTTCTTGCTGTCGCGGTAGCCGTAGTCGATGGGCAGCGGCGGGAAGTCACGCGCCTTTACGCCGGCGATGATGGCGTCACTGTACTTTTTCTTCATGAGGATGCGGTCCACGCGCAGGATGAAGTGCGCGCCGAACTGGCTCGTGATGCCGTTGAAGTCGTGATACGGCGGCTCGTAGCCGTGCAGCTCGCCGGGCTTATCCTTGTCCGCGCCGTCGAGCTCGCGCATCCATGTGCACTCGAGCACCTGAATGGCGTCGGAGATGACCATGGGGCGCACATCGTCCGGGTTTTCCTCCATGATCTGGCTCTTCTCGAGCGGGAATTTGCAGTTGGGCATTTTGTCCTTCGGCTCGTCGCCCGGCCAGGAGAGCTTGACGGCTTCCTTGAAGCTCTTGGGGTTGTCGTTGATGAAGTTGATGGCGCACTTGCCGTTCGTGAGGATGTGCTGCGCGGTGTTGGAGGAGTTGCGGCAGTTGAGGAGCATGGCATAGTAGCCCTTGCCCGCCACATAGTACGGCGCGATCAGGGAATAGGGGCCGAGGGATGTCGAGCCGTCCTCGCACAGCGTGCTGATGACGACGGTCGGCATCGGGTAGTAGAGCGACGTCTGGTAGAAGTTGTCCACGATCCGCAGGTTTTCAAAACTGCTCATAGGTTTCTCTCCTTATTAAAATAATGAATAGAAGACTTATTTCGTTACTCCCGTGCCGTCGAAGGCGGGGATCTCGTCTTCGCCGGAGGAGGAGAGCTCCTGCACGAAGCCGTCCTCGAGGCCGGTCTCGTCGAGGATCTCGAGCGCTTCCTCCCACTCCTCTTCGGTGAGCGTGCGCTGCAGCTCGGGGAAATTCCGCAGGTCGCCGCACGGCGTGTACTGCGCCATGAGCGAGAGGAGGATCGTGCCGCTCGGGAATGTATCCGCGAGCCAGTAAAGGACGCGGCGGGTGTTTTCGATTTGCCCGGGCAGGACGAGATGGCGCACGATCACGCCGCGCGTGAGCATGCCGTCCTCATCCAGATGAAAAGCGCCGGTATGCTGCACCATGCGGCGGATGGCATCGCGTGCCGCGGCGGGATAGTCGGCGGCACGGGAATAGCGCGCGGCGAGGGCGCTGTCGGCGTACTTATAGTCCGGCAGGAAGATGCCGACCTTTTCCGAGAGTGCGTCCACGGTCTCGACGGTCTCGTACCCGGAGGTGTTCCACACGACCGGGATATGCGGCTGCGCGATCGAGAGCGCATCGAGGATCTGCGGCACGAACGGCGTGCCGGTGACGAGGTTGAGGTTGTGTACGCCCTTTCCCTCAAGCTCCGTGAAGATCTCCGCGAGGCGTTCGGTCGACACCGTTTCACCCACGCGGCCGCGGCTGAGGGCGTAGTTCTGGCAGAACACGCATCCGAGCGGGCAGCCGGAGAAGAATACCGCACCGCTCCCTCGTTCGCCGCTGATGCACGGCTCCTCGCCGTAATGCGGCGCGGCGCGGGCAACGCGGACGGCGCTGCCCATATGGCACACTCCGGCGCTGCTGATGCGGTCGGCCCCGCAGGCACGGGGACAGAGACGGCACTCAGGCATGGAGCACCTCGGCGATGACGGCATCGTCCGAGCGGGACGTGCTCTCGGGCTTCTTGCGGCCGCATTCCATGCCCTTGAGGGCGAGCTTCATCATCTTTTTGAGCGTGTATTTGCTCTCGCCGGCTTCGCGGGCGCGGCGGTCGTAGGAGACCGTGCCGACCTTCGCGCCGAGACGGTTCACAAGCCCGCGCAGGAAGAGGTCGTCGCCGTGGTAGTGGGAGAGCGCCTCGAGCGAGGCGGTGTCCATGAGGCGGTAGTCGGCGTGGTCGTAGATGAGATCGGAGCCGAGTGCCTTCATCATGGCGTAATACCCGCGCGCCGTGGTGCGCTTGAGGAAGGTGTCCGTGGCGCGGGAGGCGCGCACGCCGCACACGATGCCGCACCCTTCCTTATATTTCTCCACCATCTGATCCATGGCATCGATGTCGTCCTGCAGATCGGCGTCGATGCTGATGGTGATGTCGCACCGCGAGCGGGACCACATGAGTCCTGCGGTGAGGGCGTTCTGATGGCCGCGGTTGCAGGTCTGGCGCAGACCGGTGAAATAGGGATCCTTTTCGTGCAGCGAGCGGATGATGCTCCAGGTCGAATCCTTCGAGCCGTCGTCCACGAGCACGATGCGGCTATCGGGCGAGACCGCGCCCGCATCGATGAGATCGCCGAGTTTTTTGCGGAACACCGGCGCGGAAAGCGGCAGCGCTTCCTCCTCGTTGTAGCAGGGAACCACAATATACAGTACAGGGCATTCTTTCATACAACAATTCTCCTTTGCAAAAGCCGCACGGAGAGCGCGGCCGAAGTCTCCTTGCTTCCGATATTGTCATTTTACACCAAAATCGCGCGCGGTGCAACAAAACATTTGTAGGAAAGAACATGGCCTTTTCGGCCGAAAATCAACATTTATTAACACTTTTTACTTGCAAAATCCGCGCAAGTGTTCTAAAATGCAGGACGGTAGGAAAATATATTAAATAGGAGGTCTCCCAAATGAATTACAAAAAGAAGAGCATCCGCGACGTGAGCTTCGCCGGCAAGAAAGTTTTGCTGCGCGTTGACTTCAATGTGCCTCTGGACAAGACCACCCACGAGATCACCAACGACAAGCGCATCCGCGCTGCCCTGCCCACCATTCAGTACCTGCTGAACGACGGCGCGGCCCTGATCGTCTGCTCCCACCTCGGCAAGCCCAAGAAGGACCCCGATGCCAAGACCAACCTGACCCTCTCCCGCGTGGCCGTCCGCTTCGCGGAGCTGCTCGGCAAGGACGTACAGTTCGCCGAGGATACCATCGGCCCCGACGCCAAGGCGAAGGCCGCCGCTCTCAAGCCGGGCGAAGTGCTGCTGCTTGAGAACACCCGTTTCGATCCCCGCGAGGAGAAGAACGATCCCGAGTTCGCCAAGGAGCTCGCCTCCATGGCCGATGTTTATGTTTCCGATGCGTTCGGTGCCGTGCACCGCGCTCACGCCTCCACTGCCGGCGTTGCGGACTACCTGCCCGCTTACTGCGGCTTCCTCGTGGAGAAGGAGCTCACCGCTCTCGGCGGCGCCATGGACGATCCCAAGCGCCCGCTCGTAGCCGTTCTCGGCGGCGCCAAGGTCTCCGACAAGCTCGCCGTCATCGAGAACCTGCTCAAGAAGGCCGACACGCTCATCATCGGCGGCGGCATGGCATTCACCTTCCTCAAGGCTCAGGGCTACGGCATCGGCACCTCCCTGCTCGACGAGGAGAAGATCGACTACTGCAAGAACATGATCGCGAAGGCCGCCGAGTCCGGCGTGCAGCTCATGCTCCCCGTGGATGTCGTTGTCGGCGATAAGTTCGACAAGGACGCCGAGAGCAAAGTCGTCTCCGCGAGCACCATTCCCGACGGCTGGATGGGCCTGGATATCGGACCCGAGACCCAGAAGATCTTCGGCGACGCCGTGAAGAACGCCGGCACCGTTATCTGGAACGGACCTATGGGCGTTTTCGAGTTCCCGAAGTTTGCCAAGGGCACCGAGGCTGTGGCAGCTGCCATGGCGGAGTGCAAGGGCATTACGGTCGTCGGCGGCGGCGACAGCGCTTCGGCCATCGAGAAGATGGGCTATGCCGACAAGGTGACCCACGTCTCCACCGGCGGCGGCGCTTCCCTCGAGTTCATGGAAGGCAAGGAACTGCCCGGCGTGGCCTGCCTGCTGGACAAGTAATATATCCGCACGATCAAGGGGGTAGAGGGCTCTTTACCCCCTCGCGGACTGTCTGCCATTCCACAAAGGAGTTATAGGTAAATGAACAAGAAGTACAGAAAAGTTATCATCGCCGGCAACTGGAAAATGAACCAGCTTCCCTCCGGCGTGAAGGCGTTCACCGACGAGCTGCGCAGCGTTATGCCCACGGCGATGAACGGCTGCTCCGTCGTGCTGTGCGTCCCGGCGACGCACCTTGCCGCCCTCGCCAAGGAGAAGGCCCGCCGCATCGGCATCGGTGCGCAGAACATCTCCGTGTTCGATAAGGGCGCGCACACCGGCGAGATTTCCGCCGACATGATCGCCGACCTCGGTGCGAAGTACTGCATCGTCGGCCACAGCGAGCGCCGCGCCGACAACGGCGACACGGACGAGCTCGTGAACGAAAAGACGAAGATCCTGCTCGACAAGGGCATCACCCCCATCGTGTGCGTCGGCGAGTCTCTCTCCGAGCGCGACCGCGATCTCACCATGGACCGCATCTCCTATCAGGTCAAGGCCGCCCTCTACGGCCTCACCCCCGAGCAGGTCAAGAAGGTCGTCATCGCCTATGAGCCCATCTGGGCCATCGGCACCGGCCGCACCGCCACCGACGAGCAGGCGCAGGAAGTCTGCTTCGGCATCCGCGAGATCCTCCGTGCCCAGTACGGCGCGCTCGTCTCCCGCAAGGTATGCATCCTCTACGGCGGCTCCATGAACGCGAAAAACTGCGCGGGTCTCCTTGCGCAGCCCGACATTGACGGCGGCCTCATCGGCGGCGCCTCGCTCAAAGTTGCGGACTTCTCCGCGATCATCGCCGAGGGCTGCAAAGAGGAGGCGTAAGCCATGGCGAAGAAACCCACCGTTCTCCTCATCATGGACGGCTTCGGCATCGCTCCCGCGGGCGAGGCCAACGCCATCTCCTGCGCCAGGACGCCCGTGCTCGACAAGCTCTTTGCCGAGTGCCCGCATACCGAGCTGCAGGCTTCGGGTCTCGATGTCGGCCTGCCGGCCGGACAGATGGGCAACAGCGAAGTCGGCCACACCAACATCGGCGCCGGCCGCGTGGTCTATCAGGACCTGCCCCGCATCTCCAACGCCGTCGCAGACGGCAGCTTCTTTGAAAACAAGGCGTACGCCGATGCGATGGACGCATGCGTGAAGGCGGGCACCCGTCTCCACCTCATGGGCCTCCTCTCCGACGGCGGCGTCCACAGCCACATCACCCACCTCTTCGCCCTCATCGAGATGGCGAAGCGCCGCGGCGTGAAGGAAGTGTACATCCACGCGCTGCTCGACGGCCGTGATGTCGCCCCGACCTCCGGCGCGGGCTATGTGAAGGCTCTCGCCGACAAGTGCGCCGAGATCGGTCTCGGCAAGATCGCCACGCTGCAGGGCCGCTTTTACGGCATGGACCGCGACAAGCGCTGGGACCGCGTCGAAAAGGGCTACCGCGCCGTCGTGTGCGGCGAAGGCGTCATGGCCTCCGACCCCGTGCAGGCCGTGGAAGAGAGCTACAAGAACGGCGTGACCGACGAGTTCGTCGTCCCGACCGTTTGCGAAAAGGACGGCATGATCCGCTCCGGCGACAGCGTCATTTTCATCAACTTCCGCCCCGACCGTGCCCGCGAGATGACCCGCGCGCTCGTAGATCCCGCGTTTGACGGCTTCGAGCGTCCGCTCGGCTTCTTCCCGCTGCACTATGTCTGCACCACGCAGTACGATGCGACCATCCCCAATGTGACCGTCGCCTTCCCGCCCGAGGAGATCGACATGACCTTCGGCGAGTACCTCGGCAAGCTCGGCAAGACGCAGCTGCGCATCGCCGAGACCGAGAAGTACGCCCATGTGACGTTCTTCTTCAACGGCGGCACCGAGACGAGCTACCCCGGCGAAGACCGCTGCCTCATCGCCTCCCCCAAGGAGTTCCCGACCTACGACCTCATCCCCGAGATGAGCGCCTTCAAGGTCGCCGCCGAGTGCGCCGCGCGCATTGAAAGCGGCAAGTACGATGTCGTCATCTGCAACCTCGCCAACTGCGACATGGTCGGCCACACCGGCGTGAAGGCCGCAGCCATCAAGGCCGTGGAGACCGTCGATACCTGCGTCGGCACCATCACCGAGGCCGTGAAGAAAATGGGCGGCGTCGTGCTCATCACCGCCGACCACGGCAACGCCGACCGCATCATGAAAGCCGACGGCAGCCCCGACACCGCGCACACCACGAACCCCGTGCCGCTCATCGTATGCGGCGCCGATGTGCAGCTCAACCCCGGACGCCTGTGCGACCTGTGCCCGACGATGCTCGACATCATGGGTCTCGACAAGCCCGCCCAGATGACCGGCGTGAGCCTCATCAAGAAGTAATACCGTTAATATTTTTCACCGGCAAAAGCCGGAAAGGAGTTTATTATGAAAGACTATCTGGAAATCGTTGACGTTCTCGGCCGCGAAATTCTTGACTCCCGCGGAAACCCGACCGTTGAGGTCGAAGTTGTTCTCGACAACGGTGTTGTCGGCCGCGCTGCCGTTCCCTCCGGCGCTTCCACCGGCGTGCACGAAGCCTGCGAGCTGCGTGACGGCGACAAGTCCCGCTACCTCGGCAAGGGCGTGCAGAAGGCTGTTGAGAACGTGAACGGCGAGATCGCCGAAGCTCTCAACGGACTCAACGCGCTCGACCAGCCCTACATCGACAAGACCCTCATCGAGCTCGACGGCACCCCCAACAAGGGCCGCCTCGGCGCCAACGCCATTCTCGGTGTGTCCCTCGCCGTTGCGAAGGCCTCTGCCGAGTCCCTCGGCCTGCCCCTCTACAACTACATCGGCGGCGTGAATGCCAAGACCCTGCCCGTGCCGATGATGAACGTCCTCAACGGCGGCGTGCATGCTCCTTCCTCCGCTGCGGACATCCAGGAGTTCATGATCATGCCTGTCGGCGCGAAGAGCTGGAAAGAAGCTCTGCGTTGGTGCAGCGAAGTGTTCCATGTCCTCGCGAAGGTCCTGCACACCTCCAGCGTCGGCGATGAGGGCGGCTACGCTCCTGCCGATCTGAAGAGCGACGAGGACGGCCTCAAGGCCATCGTCACCGCCATCGAGACCGCCGGCTACAAGCCCGGCCAGGACTTCATGCTCGCCATGGACGCCGCCTGCTCCGACTGGTTCCATGCCGAGGACGGCTGCTACCACCTGCCCAAGCGCGGCATCACCATGACCCGTCAGGAAATGGTCGACATGTGGGTCGACTTCTGCGACAAGTACCCCATCATCTCCCTCGAGGACTGCATGGCCGAAGACGACTGGGAGGGCTGGAAGATGCTCACCGACGCTCTGGGCGACCGCGTGCAGCTCGTCGGCGATGACCTGTTCGTCACCAACGTCAGCCGCGTGAAGATGGGCCTTGAGAAGAAGGTCGCCAACAGCGTCCTCATCAAGCTCAACCAGATCGGCACCCTGACCGAGACCCTCGACACCATCGCTCTGGCTCACCGCCACGGCTACACCGCCGTCGTGTCCCACCGCTCCGGCGAGACCGAGGACACCACCATCGCCGATCTCGTTGTCGGCCTGAACGCCGGACAGATCAAGACCGGCGCCCCCAGCCGCACCGACCGCGTCGCGAAGTACAACCAGCTCATCCGCATCGAGGAAGAGCTCGACGAGATCGCCCAGTACCCCGGCATGGACGCCTTCTTCTC
>CAZKGZ010000064.1:0-7635 GCA_964552365.1 uncultured Oscillospiraceae bacterium
TTATCCGGCGTAGGGGAGGAAGTCGAAGTAGGTGTCTTCGAGTTCGCCGTTTATGGTCCAGGCGGAGTCGGCGGCGCTGTAGGATACGGAAAATGTGCCGGTGCGGCCGTCTTCGGTGCGGAAGGCGGTCTGGAAGCCGTCCGTGCCGGTGAGGAGGATCTTCTCGCCCGCGGCGATCTCGGAGGCGCCGACGCCGTCGATCGTGACGGGCAGCGCTTTCTTTACGGTGAGCCGGTAGTCATTGGCGGAGTATGTCCAGAAGCTCACGGCCGGCTGCATATAGCCGTCGGCGGAGAGCTCCAGCGGGATGAACGCGCCGTAGGTGCCGAGCTGATAGTAGTAGGCGCCGAGCACCGGGGTGAGGCTGCTGAACTCGATGCGGCCGTCGACGGAGTACGACACGGCGTTCGGGTCGGAGCCGAAGCGGGAGATGCCGGTGAAGGCGATGGGCTCGAGCGTGTCGCCGTACCAGCCGCAGGTGCGGAAATCGTCCGTATACCAGTCGGAGGAAAAGAAGATCTCGCACACGCCGTCGCTGTTGAGGTCACAGAGCCACAGGTCATACCGGTCGCCGTCGGCCATGTTGTCGCGGGAGAGCGTTTTGCCGTCTACGGAGATCGTGTAGGTGTTCAGGTCATCCGTGCCCTCGGCCGTCGTGCGGATCTCCTCGGCGATGCCGTCGCCGTTCACATCGTAGCAGAAGCTGCTTTTGCCGGAGAGGTTCACCGGCAGAACAGAAAATTCGTCGCTGCGCATGAGCACGAGCGAGCCGTCCATGCCGCTCTGGGCAATATAGTTCGTGTGCTCGCCGTCGGCATCGCGCCACGAGACGGAGAGCGAGGGCATCGTGTCGGGGATCCATGTCTGCACGCACAGGCTCTCGCCGTCCGAAAGGGCGCCGGCGTAGAAGCAGGTGTCGCCCTCGATGAATTTGTTGGAATACTCAAGGTATGTGAGGGTGCGGATGTGGACATTCTCCACCGTGCCGGAGGCGGTGAACGTTACGCACGAGCCGGTGCCGTCCGTGCCGTCGTCCCAGCAGTACACCGCGCCGTCCGCGCTCGAGCGGATCTCGCCGGAGAGCTTGCCGTCCGCTGCGCTGTCGGCGGGGAGATATTCCTCGGCGACGCCGTTATAGCGCAGCCAGCTGTAGGAGAGCGTGAACTGCAGGCTTCCGTCGGCGTACGAGGCGAGCTCGTAGGGGTTGGCGATGACGACGAGGCCCTCGTCGTTGAAGTACCAGTTGTCATCGCGGAAGAGGCCGGAGATGGAATCTTCGTAGCCGTCGAAGAAACCGACGCCGTAATATTCGCCGGATCTGCTCAGATCCCTGACCTGCTCCGATGCGGCGGCGAGGAAGGTGTCATAGTCGGTGTCCGATGTGAGGAGATCCTCAAGCGTCAGCTCCTCGCCGGTGCGCATATCGTAGCTGTGACCGGAGAGGCCGGTATAGCCGTGTGCGCCGCCGGCATAGGTGTAGTCGATGTAGGTGAGGCTGAGCACCGCGCTGTCCGCGCGCGTGACCTGCACCGTGCGCTGCAGGGCGTAGGTCGCAAAGGAGGCGCTGTCGGCCGCATAGTACTCTTCGGCGGAGGCGAGGTAGCTCTCCTTGCCGCTGAGATCTCCTTCGGTCTGCGCCGTGCCGTCGGCAAAGAGCGCCGCGTCCTCGGTGAGGAGCGCGTTGACGGCGGAGGCGATGTCCTCGTGTCCCGGCCAGACGACGCCGGGCTGCGCGTTGGAATACTCGAGCAGCGCCGTGGTGCCGTCGTCCGAATACATTGTCTCGCTCTCCGTCTGTACGGATACTGCCGGGGCGATCGCGCTGCTCGCAGGCTCCGCCGCGGCTTCCGGAGAGGAAGCCGTTTCGGCCGTTGGCTCGGCGGTCGCTTCGGCGGTGACCGCCGGCGCAGCCGTCGGGGTCGTTTCCGCAACGGCGGCCGAGCAGGCCGGAAGAGCGAGCATCAGCGCGGCGCAGAGGACGAGAGCCGTGAGCTTTTTATTCATTGCGCCTTCTCCTCATAGCGGGTAATGGCGTAGTTGTAGATCTGGTGACCGGTCTCGAGCACCGAGCCCTGCACGGTGAGCGTGACATCCTCGCCGTCAAGGGCGTCGAGGAGCGTGTTGACGAGGCCGCCGACATAGCAGTACTCGCCGCTCGTGCCGAGGGAGCGCACGGTGGTGGCAAAGGCTTCGTTCAGATCCGCGGTGATGTGGCCTTCCGCATCGACGCTGACGGAGTTGATGGTCTCGCCGTTCTCCCACACGAAGTCCTGCATGAGGCTCGTGAGCGATTCGGCGTCGATCTTGCCGGATTCAATGACCATCGAGGTGACGAGGAAGCCGTCTGCATTGACGTTCGGCGTGTAGATGCGCACGATCGTGGGGATGGCGTAGCCGAGGCTCAGGCCGTCATACACGGCGGTGAAGGTGTCGCGCACCTGTTTGGCGGTGTAGGGGTAGCAGGTCGGGGTGAAGCCGCCGTCGGAGAGCTGGCCCTTGCCGTAATCGCCGTAGAGGCCCATGGCGGTCTCGTACATGCGGCTGAGGTAGGCCGTGAGCGTGTCGGTGTCGGAGGTCTCATACGCCATGGCGCCCGCGCGCACGGCATCCGTGCCGTTGGCGATGCAGAACTCGACCATCTGCGCGGCAATGCGCGCACCGGTGAGAGAGCTGCCGGCCGTGCCGGGGTAGTAGTTCTGCATGAGGTCGCAGAGGATGTCATAGAGGCCGTTCTGCTGCGCCGTTACGGGTGCGGCGGTGGCAGCCGGTTCCGGAGTGGCAGTGGCTTCCGGCGTGGCGGTCGGTTCGGGCGTTGCGGTCGGCGCTTCGGTGGCGGCGACAGGCGTCGCGGTGGGTTCGGTCGAAGCGGTCGTTCCGCTCTCCGCGCAGCCCGCGAGGAGCGACACGCACAGCACAAGGGCGATCAGCCAGGTGATTTTCTTCATGTTCATAGGGATTTTCCTTCTTTCGGTTTATTGACATAACCATAGACGAAGGACGGGGCCGTTTGGTTCCCGTCCTTCGAAAATTTATGCTGCATTGTCGGTAAGAGTTTCGAGAAATGCGGAGGCTCCGGCTTTCGCGGTGCGCGTGATGGTGTCGATGAAGCCGGTGATGCGGCCGTGGGTGTACTGCTGCCGGTAGTTTTCAAAGCCCCACTCGAAGAGCGTGCGCGTGTCGGCGAAGTGGCCGTAGTAGACGGTGCCGTCCGCCTGCGTGTAGGAGTCGCACTTGAGGACGACCGAGACGAGCCGCATGCCGTCCTTTTCCGCGCTGGAGGCGAGGCAGTAGCCGGCGGCGGTCGTGTGGCCGGTCTTGATGCCTTTGGCGTATTCATAGCCCCAGTCGCCCGGATAGAGCGGATTGGAAGGGTTGATGAGCGAGTTGGAGTTGGAGAGCGTGCGCTCGATGGAGAGGTTCGTCGCGGGCACGGTGTAGGTCACCGTGCTGCATATGGTCATGAAGAGCTCGTGCTCGGCGGCCTCGCACACGATGCGCGAGAAGTCCCGCGCCGTGGTGTAGTGGTCCTCGTTCGGGAGGCCGTGCGTGTTGGCAAAGTGCGTGTCGGTGCAGCCGAGCTCGGCGGCGCGGGTGTTCATGCGCTCGATGAAGTCCGCGATCGTGCCGCCGACATACCGGGCGATCACATTGCACGCATCGTTTCCGGAGGAGAGCATCGCGCAGTAGAGATAATTTTCCAGCGTCATCGTCTCCCCCGAGACGATGTACACGCTGCTGCCGGCGGAGATGAGGTCGTAGTCGAAGCCCGCCTGCGCCGTGACCGGGTCGGTGAGGGCGAGCTTGCCCGCCTCGATGTCCTCGACGGCGAGGAGCACCGTCATGACTTTCGTGAGCGATGCGGGGTACATCCGCTCGTCCGCGTTCTTTTCATAGAGCACCGTCTGCTCTCCGTCATCGCCCAGAGCGACGAGCATGGCCGCGTGCGTGGTGTCGATCTGCGGATCGTCCGCGGCGAGCGCGCCGGGCGCCGCCGACCCGACAAGGAACACGGCCAGCAGGACACACAGGAACACACGAATTTTTCTCATTGCGATACAGCCTCGGTTCACACGGCAGCACCGCAGACGATATCCGGCGCTGCTGCCTTAAGACTCGCTCTTTTTCGGGAAGGTGAGGATGGCTTTGAAAAGGTCGCCGTCCAGCTGCAGGGTGAGGCGTCCGCCCATCAGCTCCATGAGAGAGGATGCGATGGACAGCCCCAGCCCGCTCCCGTCCGTGTGGCGCGAGGAGTCGCCGCGCACGAAGCGCTCGAGGAGCTCCTCCGCCGGAATGTTGAGCGGTTCGCGGGAGATGTTTTTGAGCGTCAGTACCGTTTCGTTCGCGCTGTCCGCGAGGTCGATGTACAGGCGCGTTCCCGCCTGTGCATACTTTACGGCATTACCGAGGAGATTGTCAAGTGTTCGCCACAAAAGCCGCCCGTCCGCGCACACGATCGTCTCCGTTTCCGGGAGCGTCAGCACCGGGTCGACAGATGCGGCGGCGAATTTTTCGGTGTACTCGCCCGCGCTCTGCCGCACGAGCTCACCGAGGTCGAGCTTCTCGAGATTCACCGGCAGCGCGCCGGAGCTGGCCTTGCTCGCGTCCACGAGGTCGGTCGTGAGCTTTTTGAGCTTGTGGCTCTGGCGCTCGAGCACTTCGATGTAGCCGCGCGCCGTTTCGCTCTCGATGGGCTCTTTTTTGAGGAGATCCACGTAGCTCACGATCGAGGTGAGCGGCGTTTTGAGGTCGTGGCTCACATTCGTGATGAGCTCGGTCTTGAAGCGCTCGGACTTCATGCGCTCGTTCACGGCGCGGGAGATGCCGACGCTGACGGCGTTGAGGTCGTTGCCGTGCTCCTTCAGCACCGGGAGCATTTTCTCCGTGTCCACCGTGTAGGTGAGGTCGCCCCCGGCGAGCTTCCGTGCCGCCGTCTGCAGCGTTTGGAGCTGGTGCATGAGGCGCACGACGAAGCAAAGCCCCGCAATGTCCGCCGCTATGGTCAGCAGAAGGCAAAGTACGCTGTCGCCCAGGAGCGTGAAGAGGATGCCGAAAAAGTTCACGGCGACGATCGCGGCGTACACGGCGATGCCCTTCCACGCCGTCGGGAGAGAGCGGCAGAGCGAGCAAAGGCCGCGCCAGAGAAAGAGAACGATCTTATACGTCACGCACTTTTTCCACATGCCGCCCGCGCGGGCGCGCGCCGCCGCAGAGCAGAGCACGCCGAGTACGACCGCGCCCTCCCAGGCAATGAAGAGCGATGTGACCGTGAGCCACAGCCCGAGCGGATCATAGTAGAAGATCATGAACCCGATGCCCTCGAAAAAGATCCACGCGGGGATGAGTATGGCGGCCGCCGCGACGCACAGGAACACATCGAACGGCATGCGGTCCGGACCGCGCAGCACCGGGCCGTCCGCTGTTCTGCCCGCGCTCGCCATCAGGAAGACGAAGAGGGCAAGGCACAATAAGAGAGAGACGATGCCGACGGGGAGATACTTGTTTTCATAGCGCAGGATCGTGAGCACGGACGAGCGGAGATACTGCAGGGAGTCATCCGGCGTTTCGTTCGGCTCATAATAAAGCTCCACATCGAGCCAGCCGTCCCAATATGCGCTGACATACATGTTCAGGCTCACGGCATTTTCGGAGTGCGAATCGAAAACGACCTTTTCGGTGCGCATATCTTTTGCGATGCAGGAATAGCCCGAGGGAAGGTCATCGAGGGATTCGTTGTCCGCCGAAATGAGCACATTTTTGCACACGTTGCGGAGTACTCTGCAGTAGAGTGCCGTGCACTCCGGCGCGGGCAGGTCGTCGTTCCGGTCGATTTTCACGGTAAGGTAGCCTGCCGCGCACAGCACGGCCGAGAGGCCGCAGAGAATGCACAGCAGGAAGGCGGTGATTCGCACCGCCCGGCTTTGTGCGGCTTTTTTCATGCGTTTCTGTCCTCCAGCTTGTACCCCTTGCCCCACACGACCTTGAGATAGCGCGGGTCGGCGGGGTCAATTTCCAGTTTCTCGCGCAGATGGCGAATGTGTACGGGCACCGTCCCCTCGGCCGAGAGCGGCTCATCCTTCCAGACGCGGCGGTAAATTTCCGCGCTCGAGAAGACCTTGCCGGGCGATTCGAGGAGAAGATGCAATATGTCGTATTCCGTCGGGGTGAGGGTGACTTCCTCGCCGTCGAGCGTGACGCGCTTGCGGTCGTCGTCCATCACGATGCCGCCGAGTGCGAGGCCGGACGGTTTTTCGGGCATGCCGCCGAGCGTTGCATACCGCCGCAGCTGCGCCTTCACGCGGGCGATCACCTCAAGGGGGTTGAAGGGTTTCGTGATATAGTCGTCCGCGCCGACGGTGAGTCCGAGGATCTTGTCGCTGTCCTCGCTCTTGGCGGTGATGAGGATGACCGGCACATTGCTCTGCTCGCGCAGCTTCGCCGTCGCGGTCATGCCGTCCATGCCGGGCATCATGATGTCCATGAGCACGAGCTGCACATCCTCGCGGTGCAGCATCTCCAGAGCCGCCGCGCCGCTGTCGGCCTCACAGACGGCATAGCCCTCCCCGGAAAGATAAATGCGCAGCGCCCGCCGAATGTCCGCATCGTCGTCGCATATGAGGATCCTGTACATGGTAAGCCCTCCCCCGATTTTCTGCTCACAGCATACCACAAAGTATTTTAATATAAAAGGATTGAAATGATTAAGATTTTTTAAAGATGCGGCAAACCCCGCAGGATCAATGCCCTGCGGGGTCTGCGGATTTGCGGTGCCGCCAAAAGTCAGTGTGCTTCGGGCATCGGGTATTTGCCGTTTCGGACGATGTCGCGGTAGCTTTCGGGGTCGGTGTTGCCTTCGGTGCTGAAGAGGAGGACGACGGAGTTTTCGTCCAGGGCGAGCTCTTTTTTGAGCTCCGCGTACTCCGGAAGTCCGGCGGCGTTCAGGAGACCGGCGGTCACGGCGCCGCTCTCGCCGGAAATGACGGCTTCGTCCCCCGCGGCGGGGCGGGCCAGGGTGCGCATGCCGTAAGCGGTGATAGAATCGGGGCACATGATGTACCAGTCGGCGAAGTCGCGCAGGATGGGCCAGGTCAGGGTGCAGGGCTCGCCGCAGTTCAATCCGGCCATGATCGTCGGCTTCGGATCTTCCGCTGTGTGCGGGGCGCCGTCTGCCGCTTTCGCGGAGGCGTAGATGCAGGCGATGCTCTCCGGCTCCACGATGCCGAACTTCGGGCGGCTGCCCTCATAGACATTGGCGAGATATCCGACCACGCCGCCCGCCATCGCGCCGACGCCTGCCTGCACAAAGACATGAGTCGGAGCGAGGCCCGCTTCGCGCAGCTGTTCGCACGCTTCCGCGGCCATGGTGGTGTAGCCCTGCACGATCCGCCGGGGGATGTCCTCGTAGCCGTCCCAGCTTGTGTCCTGCACGAGCGTCCGGCCGTACTTTTCCGCCTGCGAAGCGGCGAAGCGCACGGCATCGTCGTAGCCGAGCGATGTGATCTGCACTTCGGCGGCGGGGTTTACATCCCGGATGGCCTGTGCCCGCGCTTCCGACGACCCGGCCGGCATGTAGACGTGCGCCTCGCAGCCGAGCTGTCCCGCCGCCCACGAAACGCCTTTGCCGTGGTTGCCGTCCGT
>CAZKGZ010000065.1:0-7563 GCA_964552365.1 uncultured Oscillospiraceae bacterium
AGACGGTTCGGCATCAGGTGCGAAAGAATATTTTCGCGCCGTATGGCCGGGCATTTCGGCAGACAAAAACATGCACGGCAGTGAGGACGGCATTCACAGCGGCGGCTTCTCGGGTGCGGACGCCTCGCTCGTGTCCGACCGATGGCTTCTGGAGAACATCCGCTCCAAGGGCCCGCTTGGGCGGCTTTATCCGAAGACCGTATATATCATGGAGGGCGACACGCCGGCCTATCTCGGCCTGATTCCGAACGGATTGAATGACCCCGAGCATCCCGATCTCGGTTCGTGGTGCGGACGGTATAAAATGATCGAGTCGCCGGAACATACGCCGGTGTGGTCAGGCGACGCGGATGCCGTTGAAGGTACCGACGGAAAAACGCACTGCAGTCCGCAGGCATCGCTCTGGCGCTGGCGGGCGGATTTTCAAAATGATTTTGCCGCGCGGATGGAATGGAGCGTGGAGAAAGAGTTTGCCGCGTGCTCGCATCCGCCGATCGTGAAGCTCACCGAGGCGCCGCCGCAGACCGTCCGCGTCGGGGAGCCGGTGTGCGCCGACACATCGGGTTCCGCGAGTCCCGACGGAGCACCGCTTTCGTATCAATGGTTTTGGTATCCCGAGGCGGGCACGCCGGGCGGCGAATGCATTCTTTCGGGCGAGCAAACGGCGCGCGTCACGATCCGATGCACCGTGCCCGGGACATATCACATTCTTTTGCGCGTAACAGGCGCGAGAATTCACCCGCTCAGCCGCTATCGGCGCATCCTACCGGAAGCAGTTGATACCAAGGGCAAGGAATGAAGTGTAGCAGCGGTCCGATTCGGGAACGGTTCGGGTGCCGCGGGAACTCCGATGGAAAAAATAAATGTTGGGCGCAGCGGTCCGAGCAGGATCGGCTGCGCCCAACATTTTTTGTTACTCCTCCAGCTCCAGTTTGTCGAGCTGGGCGGCGATTTGGGATTGGCGTTCGTAGAAGAGGAGTTCTTTGTTGTGGGCGAAGTATTCTTTGCAGCCGTAGCGGCTGATGAAGCGGGAGCAGTAGTGGCTGATGGTGAGCTCCGTTACGAAGATCAGGATCTCCTGCCCCTCGCCGAAGACATCTTCGCAGAAGCGGAAGGCGTTGGAGAGATGCGTCCCGGCGTCGGCGGCCAGTGTTTTGAGTGCGGCGGTGCGCTTATCAAATTCGCCCTTCAGAATACGGAAGGCGGCGCGGCCGTCGGCGGGCGCTTCTTTTAGGATCATCTGGCTCATCTCGCCGAGCGCCGCTGCCGTGCTGCGGAGGGTGTATTCCGCGTCTGCGGAGAGGGTCGATGCCGTTTTTCCGGCGGTGATCTCATGACGCAGCTCGGTGATTTTCGCTTCGATCGCTCCGGCGGGATCCGTACCGGGCGCGGCCAGACGCAGGCGAATATCCTTGAGTGCGTTCATGAGCTGCGAGAGTGCCGACTCGGAGAGGATGACTTTTCGTACCTCTCCCGTCACGGCATCGAGAATGAGGCCGAGCAGGGCGAGGCGCTCGTCGAATTTGGCCGCCAGAGCGCGCGATTTGATCTCCTCCGGCGCGTGACCGGCGAGGATCTTGTCCACCTGATAGTCGGATTTGTATTTATTGAAGAGGTCGTAGTACACGGCAAAGTTTTTGGCGATCTGCCGGTTCTGCAGATACTGCGCGATGAGCCGCTCGTTGACCGTGATGCCGTTCTGCTCATAGAGCCGCATCATGTCGGAAAGGTCGCTCCAGCCGCGCGCGGTCACGAAGCTCTTGCCGTCTACGGTCGTCTCGATCTTGTAGAAATCCGCTTTCTTGATGTCGAGATATGTGAGAATGGCGGCGTGCGTGCCTTTCTTGTAGGCATATTCCTTCCAGACATCGTAGTCCGGCTCCACATCGATGCGCTTGAGGCGGTCCCAGGTGACGATGTCGAACTCGCGCACGGAGTTATTATACTCCGGCGGGTTGCCGGCTGTGACGACGATCCAGCCGTCCGGCACGCGGTGACGCCCGAAAATTTTGTACTGCAGGAACTGCAGCATGGCGGGCGCGAGCGTTTCGGAAACGCAGTTGATCTCATCGAGAAAGAGGATGCCCTCTTTGAGGCCGGTCTGCTCCTGCATATCGTAAACGGAGGCGATGATCTCGGACATCGTGTACTCGGACACGCTGTACTCTTTGCCGCCGTACACCTTTTTTTCGATGAACGGAAGGCCGAGCGCCGACTGGCGCGTGTGGTGCGTCATGGAATAGCTCACGAGCCCCACGCCGAGCTCCGACGCGATCTGCTCCATGATGGCCGTTTTGCCGATGCCCGGAGGGCCCATCAGGAACACCGGGCGCTGCCGCTCCACGGGGATCATGTAGTTTCCGAATTCGTCCTTCGTGAAATACGCTTTGATGGCGTTCTGAATTTCCTCTTTTGCCTGCTTGATGTTCATAGTTCGTTTCCTTCTTCTCTCGTTCTTCCGATCATTTCATTGAATTCGTTTTCGCTGATGCAGGGGATGCCGAGCGCTGCGGCCTTTTGGGCGGCTCTCGTATGCGGGAAATTTGTGATAAGATACTGTACGCCCTCGCCGGGCTTTTCTGCGAGCACGGCACCGGCGGCTTCGATACATGCGCGGAATTCCCCGCGGCTTGTGAAAGTCTTGAGCCTTCCGCACACAGCCAGCGTTTTGCCGGCAATCGCGTCGAGCTTTTCCGAATCGAACAGGAAGTTCACAATGTGCTCCTCGCGCTCTTCGCGTGCGATGCGGAGTGCTTCTTTTTCTTCTGCGGAAACGGCGCTGTCCGCGTATTCGAGCATCTCGGCGATGAATTCCATGTTCCCGCTCTCCTGCACGGCGGCTGTGACGGCTTCGACATCCTTCGCGTCGATCAGCTTTTCGTGCACCATGAGATAGAAAAGGGCGGGGTGCTCCATGGCTTTGCCGATGAGCTGCAGGGCGTTGGCTTTGATGTAGCGCGCGTACCGGCGTCCGTTTTCATCCCGGATGCTGCGGCCGTCCTCCGCAAAGCCGACGGCGCAGCCGGGGCGGTATTTTTCTTCCACATGCGCGATGTCCTCGATATGGATGGCGAGGTCGCATACCGTGCCGAGGATCTTATTCAGTCTTCGGCCGAAGCGGCTCGGGAGCGTGATGCTCTTGAGTCCGACGCAGCCGTAGAATGCTTCTTTGCCGAGCACCGTCACGGTCTCCGGGATCGTGATGCTCTGCAGATTGTTGCACCAGTAAAACGCCCACTCGCCGATGCTCGTCACGCTCTCCGGCACGGTCACATTCATGAGCGTGCTGTAATAGGAAAACGCCCGGTCGCCGATGGCGGTCACGCCGTCCGGAATGACAACGGTGCGGCTGCGGCCGGTGTATTCAAAGAGAATGTTCCGCAATATCAGCATGCCGCGCCTGTCCGCGAGCGCCTTGCAGCGGCGAAACGGGCAGGAGCCGAATTCCGTCAGGCTCTCGGGGAGCGTGATGCTCTCGAGTTTATCGCAGTTATAAAACGCCTTGTCGCCGACGGAGGTCACGCCCTCGGGGATGACGACGCTTTTCAGCCGGCTCTTCCACGGCGTGGAGACGGCAAACGCCCCGTCGCCGATGGCCGTGACTCCGTCCGGAATGACGACATCCGCAGCGGAGCCGGTGTACTTTTTCAGCACACCGTTCTTTATCCGAAAATCCGACATGCTTCTTTATATCTCATCCCTTTGCAGCACCAGCTTGATGGCCCAGGGCGGGACCTCGGGGTTGTTGTAGTCATCGTCGATGAAGGTGAACGCCACATCGTAGTCCGGCTTTTTGGCCGGGAAATCGCCCCAGCCGTCCGTGAAGTAGATGAGACCCTTGAGATTTTGAAATTCCTTTTCCTCGCGGAGCTTCTCCACATAGGAGAACACCGGGCGGAAGTCCGTGCCGCCGAGGCCGCGGATCTTCATGGTCTTCAGATACCGGTCGAAATCCTCGGTCGATGTGATCTTCGTGTCCTCCTGAATGGCGGCGTCGCACTGGATGATGTGCAGATTGATCTTGGAGGCAAATGTCTCCGTGGAGCGCAGGATGTTGTATGTTTTCTGCACGAATTTCCGCACGAGCTCGCCGGAGGTAGAACCCGAGGTGTCGATGGCGATGACGAACTCGCGGATGCGCTTCGCGTCCTTGTATTCGAGCGGCTCGATGAGCGGCATTTTCCGGTAGAGCTGCAGACCGTAGGTGTAAAAAATATAGTCGAACTCGTCGTCATTGATGCGCATCACTTCGTTCATGACGGCGAATTTCTTTAGGAACGCGGTGTAGTCGTATTTCTCGCGGTTCACTGCCGCGAGATTCTGCGTCAGCGCACCGGGGTCGATGCCGTGGTGCTTGCCGAATGTCTCCATGTCGACCTGCATGCGCTCGGAGATCTCCTGCCAGTCGGCAGCCGCTCCGGCACTCACGCCGACCGAATTATCGTCCGACCCGCTGCCGCCCGATCCGTTTTCGCCGCTGCCGCCGCTCTTTTGCTTATTGTCGTTTTTCTGCTTGTCTCCGCTTCCCTGCCCGTCGCCGTTATTCTGTTTATCTTTGCTTTCGGGTTGGAGGCCGCAGTAGGCCTGTGCCCGCTCGGGCGGCATATACCAGATGGCATGGTCATCCGCGCCGAAGCACTCGCGCATCTCGGTCATTTCACGCTCGCTGAATTTGGCTTCGCGCAGGAAGGCGTGGATCTTTTCCGCCGTCATGTGGGTGACGCTGCTCTGTATTTTCCGGATGTATGCAGCCTGCCGCGATTCCCGCGATGAGGTGACGCAGGGCAGATGAAGCTCCGTGATGATGTTCTCCACGGCAATGTCGCACGCCAAGTCCCAGTACTCGCGCTGCATGCTCGATGCGGCGTACATGTGCCGGAAAACGCAGTGCAGCACGATGTGCAGATAATCGCGTGCGGGGAGCTCCGCCTCCGTGCGGTAGCGCCGAAGCACATGGACGGGCCGATAGAGGATGTGCCGCCCGTCCGTGAGGATGGTGGAGGTGTCGATCTGCACCGGCTCCAGACGGCTGAGCGCCATGTCCAGAAAGCGCAGATTCACAAGCAGCATATTCCGCGCCAGCCGCAGCGTATCCTGCGAGAGCTTCTCAAGCGAACCGTTCTCCACAGCGCACCTCCTTAAAAACAGATATACAGATACTTTACCACAGAACCGTCGGCAGTGCAATTCTTTTGCGGGCGAAAGAAGCGTCAAACGCGCCTGTTGTCCGCATTTTTTCGAATTGTTTCTTTTTCCCCGAAAAAAGGATTGTACTTTTGGTGCAGTGTTGGTATAATAACACGGTTGAAAAGAAAGGTCGGTAACCGAATGTCCTATATTGTCCTTGATTTGGAATGGAACCAGGCAATGAGCTCCAACGCGTCCGTATTCAATCGTCTTCCCATCCACCTGAGCGGTGAGATCATTCAAATCGGCGCGGTAAGGCTCAACGATGATTTTACCCCGGGAGAGGAATATCAGTCCGATGTGCGTCCGGTGTATTTCCGGAGCATGCACTATAAGGTCAAAAAGCTGACCGGCATTGACAAAGAGCGGCTCAGCCACGGCGATACATTTCCCACCGTGTTCGAGCGTTTCCGCGAGTGGTGCGGCGAAGACCCCGTGTTCGTGACGTGGGGCTACGATGACCGCCGCATTATGGAACAGAACATCATTATCCACGATCTCGATTGGGACTGGATCGGCGACTGGATCAATCTGCAGCTCATTTACAACATTCAGACCGGCGGCGACAAGAATCAGAAATCTCTCGCCACCGCCATGGAGCATTTCTCCATCGAGCAGACCCGCGTTGCGCACGACGCGCTCGGCGATGCGTACAACACCGCTCTCGTGTGCTCCAAGCTCGATTTTGCCGAGGGACTGGTGCAGTATGATAACGCCGCCACGCTCCTTGCAACGCGTCTTCCCGAAGAGAAGCACCACGACGATGAGCCCGATGCGCTCGACCACCGCGCGTACGCCGGGTACAGTGCCCGCTCCGAGGCGTTCCTCGACGAGGAAGTCGTCACCGTTCCGTGCCCCGACTGCGGGGAAACGCTGAAGCTCTCGCGCTGGGTCAACCAGGGCGACCGGCGGTATATGGCGCTCGGCACATGCCCCGAGCACAAGAAGTTCCTCGTTCGGCTCAAATTCCGCAAGAGCGAGGACGAGGAGTGGTCGGTCAACCGCATCCTCTACCGTGCCGACGACGAAACGGAAAAATTCTACCGCGACAAAGCGACGCAGCGCCGCCGCCGCGGACGCGGTCATCGCCGCCGCACCGGCAGCAGCGAAAAGGCATAATGTTGAGGCAACACCGCACAATGTCGTCTGCGGCGCTTTGTGGAAATTTTCCTCCCGCATTTCGTTGCGGGGTAACACCGCACAATATTGTCTGCGGCGCTTTGCGGATCTTTTTCGCCGACTCCGCGTCATCAAGCCTTGCCATACACAAAGTATGGCTGCGGCTCTCTTCCTTGATTCGACAAAAAATCTCTCGCAAATCATCCTTGCCAAATTGTACGGTATTACCCGCCTTGCAATACACAAAGTATTGCTGCGGCAATGCGCCTCATTCGGAAGCAAAATTTACTCGCAAATCGCTCTTGCCGAATTATGCGGTATTGCCTTAAGGCAGGACGGTGCATTCCGCATCGTCCTGTTTGATTATTTAAGGAGGCTGAATATCATGGCTCTTACCGTTCGGGAGATCCGCGAGGCGCGCGAGCGCATCGCACCGTATATCACGCAGACGCCGCTCGTGCGGCTGCGCAATCTCGACGCTTATCTCGGCTGCGAGGTATACGCGAAGGCCGAGTGCATGCAGGTGACCGGCGCATATAAGCTGCGCGGTGCCATGAACAAGGCGCTCTCGCTCACGGAGGAAGAGCTCGCTCGCGGGCTCGTGGCGGCCTCGTCCGGCAACCACGGAAAGGCCATCGCGTACGCAGCCAAACTTCTCGGCGCGAAGGCGACCATCGTCATGCCGAACACTGCGCCGCAGGTCAAGGTAGATGCCGTCCGCGCCCTCGGTGCAGAGCTCGTGCAGTGCGAGGTAGCGGAGCGGTTCGATGTGGCTGCGCGCATCTGCGCCGAGCGCGGTGCCACGCTCGTGCCGCCCTACAACGATGAGACCGTTATGGCCGGGCAGGGCACGGTCGGCCTCGAGATCGCAGAGCAGTGCCCCGGCGTGGATGCCGTGGTCGTCCCCGTAAGCGGCGGCGGCCTCATCGGCGGTGTCTCCACGGCGCTTCGGGCCGTGTCGCCCGACACGAAGGTCTACGGCGCCGAGCCGGCCGTTCTGCCGCGCTACACCGCCAGCCTGAAAGCCGGCGAGCCTACGGCCGTCGAGCAGAAAAAGACGATCGCCGACGCGCTCGTGTCGCAGAAGCCCGGCACCGTATGCTTCCCCTATGTCGCAGCCAACACCGCCGGCTTCGCCGATGTCGACGAGGAATACATCCTCAAAGGCTGGAAGCTCCTCCTGACCGAAGGCAAGCTCCTCAGCGAAGCCTCCTCCGCCATCGGCCTCGGCGCCGTCCTGCAAGGTGCCCTCGCCTT
>CAZKGZ010000066.1:0-7521 GCA_964552365.1 uncultured Oscillospiraceae bacterium
ACGGCGTTGCCGGGGGCTTTGGCGGCTTCGCCGATCACGAAGACCTGCGGGGCAACGGACTCGGCGGTCTCCTTCAGTGCGGCGTTGGGGCGGGAGCCCATGGCGAGGACGATGCTGTCAAAGCCGCGCAGGGAGCCGGCTGTGCCGTCGGCCAGCGTGTAGTCCACGCCGTCCGTATAGAACTGGCCGACCTTCGCGCCGGGGAAGAGCTTCACATCGTGCTCGCGGAAGGCTTCGAACATATACCGGCGGCTCTCGGGCGTCACGTCGGAGGCGATCACGTCCTTCATCTCGATGATGGCGACCGAATGTCCGCGCTCGGCAAGGTACTCGGCCGCTTCGCAGCCGACCATGCCGCCGCCGACGACCAGCGCCTTGCTGCCGGCGTGCTTCTTGCCGTCGAGCATTTCCTGCGCCGTCATGTAGCCGCATTCCGCAAGGCCGGGGATGCGCAGGATCAGCGGGTTGGATCCGGTGGCGAGGATCACGGCATCGGGCGACAGGGAGCGAAGCATTGCCTCGTCCGCTTCCACACCGCAGCGCAGCTCCACGCCGGCCTGCTCGCAGCGGACGATCATGGAGCGGATGGCTTCCGTCAGCTGACCCTTGCCGGTGGGATAGGCAGCGATGCGGAAATTGCCGCCGAGCTCCGCGCCCTTTTCGAGCAGCGTGACGCGATGGCCGCGCAGGGCGCAGATGAGCGCCGCATACAGGCCGCCCGGGCCGCCGCCCACGACAACGACACGCTTCGACACGGCCGCCGGGACCAGCTCCGCCTCGCGTCCGACGCAGGGGTTGACCGCGCAGGTGATGGGCTTTCCCGCGAACATGTTCGGCACGCAGCCGAGCAGGCAGCCGATGCAGGGAGCCAGCGTTTCGAGCTGACCGTTTCTCGCCTTGTTGGGCAGCTCCGGATCGGCGATGCTCTGGCGGCCGAACGCCACAAGGTCGGTGCGGCCCTGCTTCACGAGGAGCTCCGCGTACTGCGGCTCGGTGAAGCGTCCGACCATGATCACGGGCACCGACACGGCGCGCTTGATCTCGGTGACGAGATCGGCATTGAAGCCGCCGTGGGTGATGCCGGGAGCCCACATGAATTCATCGTGCAGATGCACCGAACGGGTGACATGCAGGCCGTCCACGCCGCATTCCTGCTCGAGATAGGCGGCGATGGCCGCCGCGTCCTGCACGGTCTGACCGCCGGGCACTTCGTCGGCGGCGTTGATGCGGCACAGGATCGGCATATTGCCGCCGGTCTTTTTGCGGATGTTTTCGATGATCAGGCGCGGCAGGCGCATCCGGTTTTCAAAGCAGCCGCCGAATTCGTCCGTGCGGTTGTTGGTGCGCTGCGAGATGAATGTGCTGACCAGATAGCCGTGGGCGCAGTGGACTTCCACCATGTCGATCCCGGCCTGCTGGGCCCGGCGGGCAGCGTCGCCGTAGCTTTCGATGATGCGGTAGAGCTCCTCGCGGGTGACCGCCTCCGGCGTTTCCCGTCCGGCGGCGGCGGGGATGGCGCTCGCGGCCTTCAGCGGGTAGCCGGTCAGGGCCGAGCTGCCCTCGGGGCCGGCGTGCTGCAGCTGAATGGATACCTTCGCGCCGTAGGCGTGGCAGGACTCCGCCACGCGGCGGAAGCTCTCCACCGCATCGTCGGAAAAGAGGCACGGCTTGCGGGGGCCGCCCTTGGCCTGCTCATATACGACCGTGGATTCGATGGTGATGAGGCCGAAGCCGCCGCGGGCTCTGGCCGTGTAGTACGCAAGAGACCGCTCGCTGAGACTGCCGTCCGTATTGGCGAAGTTGTTGCCCATAGGGGGAACGACAAAACGGTTCGGTACCGTTACCGTGCCGATCTGCACGGGGGAAAACATAGAGGGAAATTTCATCGTTTGCTCTCCTTTTCTCGTATATCGTTAGTCTTCAGGAAAAGAATTTTTCCAGAACTTCCTGCGCCGGCATATCCTTGCCGGTGAAGAGACGGAAGGCCGCCACGCCCTGCCACAGGAGCATGCCGATGCCGCCGATCGCCGCCGTGCAGCCCGCCTCTTTGGCCTTCTGAATGAGCAGCGTTTCCTTGGGGTTATAAACGGTGTCCGCCACGATGAGGTCCTTGCGGAGGAGCGAGGCGTCGATCAGGCATTCTCCGTCTAAGGGCTTCATGCCGACTTTCGTTGCGTTTACCAGAATGTCGCAGCGGCCTACCGCCTGCGCCAGAGCTTCGCTGTCCTCCAGCGGATGGATGGACGCCGGGCAGCCGGGCACGGACTTGGCGAGCTTCTCTACCGTGCGCTCGCCGTTCGCGTAAAATTCATCCTTCCGGTTGAAGATCTCGAGCCCGGCCGCACCGTCGAGCGCCGTCTGCACGCAGATCGCCGTGGCGGCGCCGCCGGCGCCGAGAACCACGATGTGCTTGCCGCGGACGGATATGCCGTGCTCGCGCAGATTCTGCACGAAGCCGATGCCGTCCGTGTTGTGGCCGGTGAGGCGTCCGTCCTCGCCGACCGTGACCGTGTTGCACGCGCCGATGAGCTTGGCCGCCGGGGACAGGTCGTCCACGAGCCCCGCCACTGCCGTCTTGTCGGGCATGGTCACGTTGAAGCCGCCGACCTGCAGCGTCTTCATGGCGGCGACGCCTTCCTCGACCTTTTCCAGAGGAACGTCAAACGCCAGATAAGCCGCATCCACGCCGGTGCGCGCAAAGCTGTAGTTGTACATGGCGGGAGAGCCGGAGTGTCCCACCGGGGAGCCGATCAGCGCATATAACTTCGTGTGTCCGGAAATTCTGCTTTCCATCGTGTGTCCTCCTTTTATTGTTCCAGAAGCTCGGGCCAGGCTTCCTTCAAAACCCCGGCGGTCGCTTCATAGTTCTTCTTTGCCGCTTCCTCCACGCCATAGGAGAGGATCTCGTCGCTGATGACCTCTACGCCCATGACGGCGGGCTTTACGCCCTTTTCCCGGATCATTTTCACAAATCCGACCGTATCGCCGAAGCCCGTGCCGGGCAGCATCCGGTCGTGCATGGATTCATCGCGCAGGATCGATTTGGCGTAAGGATGCGCCTGCACATCGTTGATCTGCACGGAAACGATCTTGTCCGCCGGGATGTCGGCCAGCAGCGCGGGGTCGAAGCTCTGACCGGCGCGTACCCAGTGCCAGGAATCGAGGATCAGCTTCGCGTTTTCGCACGCCGACGCCTTGACCACGGCCCAGGCCTTCTTCACATCGGGCAGGCCGCTGTAGGGCATCGGCTCCACGCCGATGACATACGGCTTCGCGCGGCCGCAAAGCTCGCGCAGCTTCTGCGCCGTATATTCCACAGAGTAATTTTCCATCAGGCCGCAGTTGATCTGGCCGACGCCGAACAGGCGGCACATATGGAAGCAGATCTGCTCTTTGTATTTCTGCTCATAGGAGCGGTTCTGCTCGGCCCACTGGACGATGTACTCCACTTCCGTGACTTTCATATCGTATTTTTTCAAAATCGCGAGGATATCTTCATCGAACAGGCCCTCGTTCAGGGCATCGACATAGGTTTCCGCCCGCAGACCGATGCCGGCAAACCCGGCAGCCTTTGCAGCGGCAACGCGCTCTTCAAAGGTGCATTGGTCGCCGAGCGTCCAGGAGCTGATGGTGATGGGAGCTTTCTGAGACATGGTAGTTATAACCTCCTGTTATTATTCATTATTCTGCCGCTTCGCGCTTCTGGCAGATGTTCAGGTACACAGCCAGCAGGACGCCGAGCAGGGTCACCGCCATGTTGAGCAGCAGCACGAGTCTCGGGCCGTTTACGCCGCCGACGCGGGTGAGCACACCGGCGAGGCTGACCATAAGATAGTTGGCGACGCTGGACGCGATCATCACGATCGACGTGATCACGCCGCGATTCTGCGGGAACATTTCGTTCGCGACCGCCACCACGAGCTGCAGGACGCCGCCCGCGCCGAAGAAGCCGATGAGGAAGCCGCCGGCCAGCACCATGGCGGGCTTCTGAATGAGATAGACCGCGCCGAGGCAGACGAGCGCCGCCAGCGGGTAGGCCACGATGATCTGCGCCGGTTTGACGTTCCGCTTGAGCAGCGCCGCGCTGACGAACAGGGCAAGGACGATGCCGACGGAATAGAAGGACTGCGCGCGGCTCGGGTCTGCGAGGCCGTAGAGCGTCCCCAGCTCCTGATTGCAGTTCATCCACAGCATGAAGGTGGTCGATGTCGTGAATCCGAGGCAGATGAGGATCACCGCAGAGCGGGAGAAGTGCATTTTCGGCTTTTTCTCCGCCTTCTTCGCCTCGCGCACAAACGGCGGGAACGGCAGGAATGTGAGGAAGAGGCCGTCGATCACGATGATGGCCGCCGAAACGAGAAAGATCGTACGGAAGGGGAGCGCATTGGATGCGGTGAACCGGATGGCAAACGGCAGCACGAACTGGCCGATGGACACCGAAAGTTTGGTAAAGAGATTGGCGATGGTGCCGCGCTCCTTAAAGATCTCCATGCAGGAGGGGGTGATGCTCGTATCCAGGAAGGAGTTTGCCATGCCGCTGACGACCGCCAGCGCATAGCCGATGTACAGATTGGGAGCGAAGGTGATGCCGAGGAAAAATACGGCGTACAGGCCGCATCCGATGAGGCCGGAGAGCCGCCGTCCGAGACGGTCGGAAAGCGGGCCGGCGATGGGGAACGCTGCGAGCCGGCCCAGACCGATGGCTGCGATCACGGAAACGACGCCGGAAACATCATAGCTCCCGTCCGTCAGCGTCGCCGCGCCCCAAAGCGCCGCGAAGTCCTGCTTGTACTGGCCCATGATCGTAGCCGCGATACCTAAAATGAAATACGTGATATACAGTGCGAGTGCCGTGGGATAATATCTGCGTGCGCCCGTTGTCTTATCCATTTTTCCCGTCCTTTCTCTCTCCGTCCGCGTAAAGCAGCCCGCGGATCTCTTCGATCGGCATTTCGAGCCCCGTATAAAGCCGGAAACATTCCGCGCCCTGACAGAGCAGCATGCCCAGTCCGTCGCAGATCTTGCAGCCGGCCGCTTCCGCCTCCCGCAGCATCCGGGTCTTCGGCGGGGCGTACACCGTGTCGGCCACCACGAGGTCCGGGCGGAACATAGACGGATCGATGTTCGTTTCGTTATCCAGCGGAGCCATGCCCACGCGCGTGGCGTTCGTGAGGATGTCCGCCTCCTCCACGGCCTTGCGCAGCCGCTCCGTATCCTTCAGATCCCAGAGCGTAATGCGGCATTGCGGCGCGGCCGTTCGCGCCGACTCCATAGCGGCTTCCACCTGCGGCCAGAAGCTGTCTTTGAGATTAAAGACCGCGATCTCCGCCGCGCCCTCGATGGCCGACTGCACGGCGATCGCGCTTCCGGCACCGCCGCCTCCGAGCAGCACGATGTGCTTGCCGGCAACTTCGACACCGCTGCGGCGCAGATTCTGCGTAAAGCCGCATCCGTCGGTATTGTGTCCCGTGAGCACGCCGTCATCGTTGACGATGGTGTTGACCGCACCGATGGCGCGGGCGGCCGGGGTGAGCCGGTCCAGGTAGGGCAGCACCGCTTTTTTGCACGGCATCGTCACATTGGCACCGCGCATCTTCAGCGTCCGGATGGCGGCAACGGCCTCGCCGGTGCGCTCCAGCGGAATATCGAATGCCAGATAGGCGAGATCCAAGCCGTATTTTTGAAAGCAGTAGTTGTACATTGCCGGAGATTTCGAGTGCGACACCGGGGTCCCGATCAGCCCCAGCATCGTTGTTGTTCCTGAGATCTGCATGATTTTTTCCTCCTCGGTCGGTTTCTGCCCTTACTGTAGAGGAAAAAAGAAAAATAATCCAATCAATAAAAAAGCGATTTTCTATAGATTTTTTGCATGATTTATTGTATACTGCTGTATCAGAAAGCAGACCGGAGGGAAGACTATGAACCTGCTGCACCTGCGCTATTTTTCCGAGCTGGCCGAAACGCGGCACTACACCAAAGCGGCGGAGCGGCTGTGCATCACGCAGCCGAGCCTGAGCCACGCCATGGCTCAGCTGGAGGCGGAGCTCGGCGTTCCTCTGTTTGAGAAAAACGGCCGCGAGACTGTGCTCACGCCGTACGGAAAGCAGTTCCTCACCTGCGTCCGCCAGAGTCTGGCAACGCTCGATGAGGGCGTGGAAGAGCTGCACCGCGTCGGGCGCGGCGAGGGAATGATCCGCCTGGGACTTTTGCGGACGCTGGGAACAGACTTCGTTCCCCGGCTGGCGGAGGAGTTTTTGAAGGCGCATCCGAGCAAAAATATACGCTTTTCCTTTATGACCGGCACGACCGGCGAGCTTCTGGACGGTCTGAAGGCCGGAAAATACGATATGATCTTCGCCTCCCGCCCGAGCGCGGAGCTGAATCTTACATCCGTTGTCGTGTCCCATCAGGATCTCGTGCTGATCGTTCCCAAAAAGCACCCGCTGGCCAAGCAGCATGTCGTTGACCTCGCCGACACGCTGCCGTATCCGCACGTGTGCTTTTCCGAGGGCTCCGGCATGCGGGGCATCGTGGACGGGCTCTTTGATAAGATCGGGGAGCATCCCGAGATCGCATACGAAACGCAGGAGGATCAGGTGGTGGCCGGCCTTGTCGCGCACGGCTTCGGCATTGCCGTCGTGCCGTATATGGACCTTCTGCTCCGGCTGGATGTGCAGATCCTGCAGATCGCCAGCCCCTCCTGGGAGCGCGAATTCTGCCTCATCCACAACAGCCGCGCCTACGAATCCCCCGCCGCCCACAGCTTCCGGCAGTACGTGATGGACGGGACCAACCTGTGATATTGCACAATTCCGCCCTGCGCAAATTGAAAAGATAGATTTATTCTATGCTATTTCGCGAAATTATTCATAAAATGCATAAGTAAATGAAATTCGGCAGCAAAAAAGCCGCAGCAGGAAGGTGTATTTCCTACTGCGGCGGTATTGCCTTATGCTTACAAAATGCTTACAAAAAACCCGCAGTCATTGAGACTGCGGGATTTTTTTGGTGACCCAGCGGGGATTCGAACCCCGGACCCACTGCTTAAAAGGCAGTTGCTCTGCCTGCTGAGCTACTGAGTCATATATGGCGGGCCGGCTAAGCCAGCCCGCATGGCTGGGATGGCGCGGCTCGAACGCGCGAATGCAGGAGTCAAAGTCCTGTGCCTTACCACTTGGCTACATCCCAAAGTTGGAAAGACAGGGGACCGGGAGAGATTCCCGATCCCCGGATCAATGGGGTGGGATAAGGGGCTCGAACCCTCGACACCCGGAACCACAATCCGGTGCTCTGCCAACTGAGCTAATCCCACCATATGAAATTACGGAGTCCATTTTGACGCTGGCGCGCCAGGAGGGACTCGAACCCCCGGCCTACTGCTTAGAAGGCAGTTGCTCTATCCGGCTGAGCTACTGGCGCACATTCAAAGGCCCTCGAGGTGTTGGAGCGGGTGAAGGGAATCGGACCCTCGTACCCAGCTTGGAAGGCTGGTATTCTACCATTGAATTACACCCGCAAGCT
>CAZKGZ010000067.1:0-7489 GCA_964552365.1 uncultured Oscillospiraceae bacterium
GTTCCCGCCCGAGGGGCGGGAACGAGCGCAGCCTCGCAGAGTTTGCGCCCGCAGGGCGGGAACGAGCGCAGCCTCGCAGAGTTTGCGCCCGCAGGCGCAAATAAAATGGGATCATTTTTGCCGGCGACATGCGCGTCGGCAAAAATTCTTCTCGGCTCGCAAACGTGCGAGCGAAGCGAGTGCGCTGCGGCGAGCCGCAATTCCCTCGTTCGGATGCTTGCATCCGAACGAAGCGTCAGCTGTCATAGTCTTCGCCCGGCTTCAGGGTGATGTCGTATTCTTTATAGTGCCGGAAGCCTTTCAGCGCGGACACGGCCATGAGGAGCTGCAGCAGGAGGATCGGGAAGCCCAGCACGATGCTGATGGTCTGAACGGCTGCGAGGCCGCCGGAATACAGGAGCGCAAATCCCTCCAGACTCATGACAACGCCCCAGAAGATCTTCAGCGTGGCCGGCGCGTGTTTATCCGATACCGCCTTATCGTGATCGTTCGAGACGCACATATCGGAAACCGTTAAAATTTCGGCTTCGGTCATGGTGACGCAGGAGAACGCCATGGCGGCAAACGCCAGAATGCAGAGCACCGGCGTGAGCGGCAGGTTTCGCAGATACGCCAGCAGAGCGACCGCGATGCCCCATTTATCCATAGCCTCCGAGATGACGTGATTGCCGTTGAACTCCATCCACAGGGCGGAGCTGCCGAAAATGCCCATCCATGCGATCAGGAAGAGGCAGGGGACCAGCATATTGACAAGGACATACTCGCGGATCGTGCGGCCCTTGGAGAGCTTCACCTGGAAGAGTCCGATGAGCGGCGCGAAGGCGATCCACCAGCCCCAGTAGAACATCGTCCAGCCGTTTACCCATCCGCTGGCATAGCCCGGCTCGGTATAGAAGGCCTGCGGCACGATGAAGCCGAGGAATTTCCCGAAGCTGGAGACGGTGTTGCTCAGAATGAAGTGGGTGCCGCCGGTCAGCAAGGCAAAGACCATCATAATAATGAAGATCCACATATTGGCGTCGCTGATCAGAGTAAGGCCCTTGTGGAGCCCCGTGCAGGCCGCGAGGATGCCCACGACCGCCAGCAGGGCGCAGGCGACGAACGCGAGAACGATGATATCGATGTTTATGCCGGTCGTGTAGGCGATGCCGGTCGAGAGCTGGCTGATCGACTGTCCGATCGTCGACCCGAAGCCGGCGATGGTGGCAAATACGCAGATGGAATCGATGTAATATCTCACGCGGTGCGCGCGCTCATCCCCGAGCATGGGAATGAGGGAAGAGGAAAGGCTGAACGGCTTGCCGCAGTTCCAGTACATGAACGCGACGCACACACCGGCGGCCGTGTAGGAGGCGTACGGGTGGAGCGTCCAGTGCATGAACACGTATTTCAGCGTGTTTTCGAGTGCTTCCACGGAACCGCTCTCGTAGCCGGCAAATACCGGAGCGTTATTAAAAAACGATATGGGCTCGGCCACGCACCAGAAGCAGATGCCGGCGCCCATGCCGGAGGTGAGGACAAGAGAAAACCACTTCCAGAAGCTCATTTCCGGCTTTGCTTCCTTGCCGCCGATGCGGATCTTGCCGAATTTGGAAAAGCATACGACAAGGCAGAAAACGATCAGCAGCGTGGCGCCGAGGGCATAGGCCCAGTCAAAGTTGGAAACGACCCAGTTCTGGCACGCATCGACAATGTTCGCCAGAGTGGAAGGGAAAAGAACGCCGATGAGGACAATGAGTACACACAATATCGCAGATGGCCAAAAGACGAGTTTATTCAGTTTTGTTTTTTGCATTATGAGCCTCCGAATTCCCGCATGTTTCGGCTTTTCCGGGCGGTTTTCGCCGGGTTCCGGAAAAGGAAGCCTGCCGTCTCCGCAGCGGCGATCCCGGTGTCTTCCCGGATCGGCCGCGCGTCGGACTGTGGCTTACTTCAGCATATATATTACAAATCGTGTTGTTTTAACGAAAAAATATCGCGGCAATGCCTGTGTATTGCAAAGTCGGATGAGCGAAGCTGCCGATCGAGACTCATGCGGTATTGCCGCTTTGCAAAAAAGGACATCGCATTCCGTATGCGGTGTCCTTTTTGCGATTTATTCCGATGCTTCGAGAATATCTCTTGCCGTTCGGCCGGCGGACGCCGCATCCCGGGTGTATATGTCTGCCCCGATCTGATCGGCGAATTCCTGTGTTACGGGGCCACCGCCTACCATAACCTTCACGCGCGATCTCCACGGTGCGGCGTTGATCGCCTCCACCGTTTCCTTCAGGGCCGGGAGAGCTGTAGTCAGGAGAGTGGAACAGGCGATGATGCGCACATCCGGGTCAGCCTCGCAGTAATCCAGAAATTTCACCGTCGGGGCATCAAGCCCAAGATCGATCACCTCGATACCGAAGCTTTCCATGATCATCATCACCAGATTTTTGCCTATATCGTGAATGTCACCGGCTACCGTGCCGATGATCACCTTTCCCTTGCACGAAGAGCGTTTTTGGGGCAGATAGGGCTTCAGCGCTTCCACGCCGTCCTTTACGGTCTTGGCGGCGAGCAGCATCTCCGGGACAAAAATGCCTCCGGACTGAAACTTATCGCCTACTGTCTCCAGCGCCTCCACCATCGTCTGAAGGATCTGCCGCGGTTCGGCGCCGCTTTTCAGGGCACGGCGGACGGCCGCTTTGATCTGACGGTAGTTTCCCGCAATGACGAATTCTCTTACCTCATCCATGAGTGTCGCTCCTCCGCATACCGTTATTGGTCACAGCCCTCCGCAGCTTTCCGGGAAGGGGACCGGATCATGTGCATCAGCCTTTTATGCGGTAGTGCCGGATCTGGGAGCGCAGCATTTCCATGAAGCGCTTCTGCCCTTCCTCGGCCTTGCCGGGCTGGCGGTAGGTATAGCGATAATCCATCAGCAGGCCGTGCATCAGATAGCACTGCATATCGCTGATCATTCGGATCTCGGTGTAGTCAAAGTACCCTACCGCCGCCGCGCGGCGCACAATGATGTGGTTCCGTTCCATGATATCGCTGTTGAAGAACATGGAGGTGAATACTCCCCCGAGGTTCTGCCACCGGCCGGGGAACAGGTGATAGTAATCGAAAATGATATCGCCGAGCTGACTGTCGTACTTTCCCCAGAACAGATGAAGATATACATCCACGTTTTTGAAAGCACATTTGGAAAACTCATCCCACGTAAGGATCAGCATTTCCAGAGGGTCCATGGAATCGTTGGCGATCTTCGTTATCGCCTCAAGGTATTCCTCCAGAAAAGCCACGCACCCGAAGCGGATCAGCTCATCCAGATTTTCGAAGTGCTTGTATACGGTCGTAGGTGTGCAATCGCACGCTTTGGCAATATCGCGGATCTTCAGATCGTCCGGGGATGTGGTCTTCAGAAGCTCATAGGTCTTCTGGATCAGCTCTGTTTTCTTACTGGCGCCCATGGCAGATTCCTCGCTGTCTTCTCACACTGTCTGTGACAGCATCATTATAATACAAAGGGGCGCTGCTTTCCAGCATTTTTTCGGCAATATCGCATAATTCGGGAAAAATCATGCGCTCGGGCCTCAGAACTTCCTCAGCATCCGTTCCTTTCGGTCCTGCGGGAACGATCAGCGGTACTGAGCGAAGCCGTCTTCGGCGCTTTGCGGAATTCTTTTGTCCGCAAAGCGCCTTGCCGGATCAACGGATCAGACGGTACTGCCTTTTAATTTCTTCGCATACCGGGCGGTGATGAAGCAGACGATGCCGCCCAGTACCGCGCAGGCGATGGCCCAGAACCAGATGTAGTCATAACCCTTGAGGCCGTACCGATCCAGCCAGCGGCCCGCCAGTTTGGCAAAGTAGGCGTCCGGCAGGTATCCGATGAAGGAGATGATGCCGGTGGCCACACCCGTCAGCCGGACGGGGATCTTCACTTCCGAGGCTACCGCGAAATAGAGCCCGCGCATACCGGTATAGGCTGCGGCAAGTACGAAGGTGACGGCAATGCACAGCGTACGGTTCCCGGCGCAAAGCAGCATGCAGACAAGCAGTATCGCGGTAGCAAAGCTGTAGACGCCGATGGTTTTGGATTCGGACTTGAACTTTATCGCCGCATAACCGATGAGCAGCGTAGAGATGGCGGAGATGACATAGTTGCGGATGATCGCAAAGGTGGAAGCCTGTGCCGCCGAAATGCCGATCACATTGGAGGTGTAGGCACCGAGATAGCCTCCGGTGCAGGTCGAGATAGACCAGCCGAAGAACAGGATCGCAGCGGTAAGCCATGTACCGGGGAGCTTGAGGACCTCCGCCGCGCCCTTGAGCGTAAATGCCTCGCCCTCGTCCGTTTCGGACTCCTCGTTGCCCATCACGTTTTTCGGGATGAGCACCAGACAGAGGATCACGCAGAGGATGTAAATGCCTGCGTGGATGAAAAGCAGCGTGCGCCACTTTTCGCCGATCACGGCGGGATCCGTGAGTCCGCTCGGAAGAACGGCGTGATTCAATATCGCAACGCCCGCAAATCCCAGAACGGTGCCGGTGATGCCGCGGACAAATTCCGATGTGGAGTACATGCGGCCCTGTTCCTCGCTGCTGCCGAGCTTTCGGGTCAGCTTCAGATAGCCTCCCCACATGGTGCCGGTGCCGAAGCCGAACAGAATGAACGCGACGGCCATGGATGCGCTGCTCAGCACCAGACCGAACAGGATGCTGCCGCCCGCCATGAGCACACCGCCCAGCACCAGCATGATCTTCTCGCCGAATTTATCGACCAGCGCGCCGCCCAGTATATACATGACGGTGGTGATGCAGCCGAAGATCAGTGCCAGATCGCCGATATACTCGTTGACGCAGAGCGGATCGCAGATCTGACGGCACTGCGTGAAAAGCATCACGATCTGATCGTAATAGTTGTAGCGGAGATACGGGGTCACGACCATAGTCCCCGAAAAGGCGGAGATGACCGCCAGCAGGATCCACCGCTTGATACCTGTTATTTTCATAGGAAGCTCTCCTCTTGAGCGGCGAGCTTACATATTGTCTACCATGTCCATCCACGCGCGGTCCAGACCGGCCTTCTCGAAGATGTCCTTGATCTTGGAGAGCTTTTCGGGATCGACTTCCGGCTTGACATAGGCCTTGAGCAGGCGCTCCTTGTAAGCCTCCAGACGGTTCTGGAACTGGTTGACGGGATCCTTGACCACGGAGCGGGAGCTGACCTCGGGGACCATGGGCTCCTTGCGGCACCACTCCAGCGTGTGCTCGGAGGTGAGATACTCGCCGCAGTGACCCACTTCTTCGATCTCTTCGAGAGCCAGCGTATCCTCGTTGATGTCGAACTCGCGCAGGTAGCGCTTCACATACTTCAAGACCTCGAAGTCCTGCAGGATCTTCTCGTAGGAGATGGCGTTGTAGCCCTCGAGAATGCCGGCGGCGTGGATGATCAGGTTCACATGGTTCTGATAGCAGGCGAGCAGCGTCAGCATGGACTCGTAGCCGGACTGTGCGTCGACGATCTTGGAGTCGGTGAGAGCACCTCCGGCGCGGGAGGGCATGCCGTAGAAAGAGGCGAGGTTGGCTATGTACTTATAGCACAGCGCGCCTTCGGCCGAGCCGGCGGCGATCTGTCCGGAGGCGAGGTCTGCCGCGCAGGACTGGCTGCCCAGTATCACGGGCGTGCCCGGACGCACCATCTGTGCCAGAGCGATAACGGGCAGGTTTTCGGCGATCATCAGCGCCGCGGTGCCCGCGAGCGTCACGGGAGAGGTGGAGCCGGCCATGGAAAGGTTGGAAACGGTGAAGGCCTGTCCGGCTTCCGCCAGAGTGATCAGCGTCTCCGCCATGTGCATGCCCAGCTGCATCGGAGAGTTCGCGTCAACAAGAGTGAACATGCGCGGCTTGGCACGCAGCGCTTCTTTTCCGCCCCACGCCACTTCGGCCGCCTCGATCAGGGAGGTCATAACATCCTGATCGCCGGTGTGGATCATCATGACTTTCTTCGAGTGGGTGTAGGTCGCATACCACATGGCCAGAGCGCCGAGGCGGGGCTCCACGCCCTTGATGGCTACGATCGGGCCGCCGTTGATCTTATAATCGGGGTTGGCTTCAAAGAGCTTGACCATCGTGACATAGTCTTCGGTGGTCGCCGCGCGCTTCTGGCCGTCCTTATCGGCAATGTACGGAGGGCCGTAGGCGGGTGCGGGGTTGACTTCATCGCCGCCGAAAGTGCAGTCGTACTTGGGGTCACTGCCGTACAGCGTGAAGGAGAAGGGCGTCTTGCGGACCCAGTACATCAGCTGTTCCTCTGTGAAATAGGCCACATCCCCTTCGCAGCGGATGCCGTGGGACTTCAGGATCTCGAGAGCCTCGGGGCAATGGACCTTCGTGCCGACGGTCTCGACGATGTGCATTGCGGCAGCGTGCAGCTGCTTGAGTCTTTCATTCTCGTAATTCATGTGTATTCTCCTTTTTCATAGATTTTGTTGGTCCGGGTTTCCGTTTGCATTTTGATAATAGCACGCTTAGGTTAACATCGTCAACCCCTAATTTTCGAATTTTGAAACTTTGCGTGTAGAATGATTTCACCGAAATTTGGTATTAATGCACAAAATCTGTCGAAATTTATTTACGATGAAAAATAGAATAACCGATAAATTCTATATTGACAACGGAGCGGCAATCGGATACAATGTCATCACAAGGTAACGATGTTAACCGTTATATAGTGGTAACGCGGTGCAAGTGAAAAAGGAGGAATAACTTTGATCATCATCGGAGAAAAAATCAACGGTTCCATTCCGGCGGTGGCCGAGGCCATTGCGAAGCGGGATGCGGAATTCATCAAGCAGCGCGCCATCGCGCAGGAAAAGGGCGGCGCCACATTTATCGACTGCTGCGCTTCCGTCCAGGAGGGTGAAGTCGAGACGCTGCACTGGATGATCGACTGCATTCAGTCCGTTACGGATCTGCCGATCTCCGTCGACAGTCCGAGCGCGGAAGTCATCGCCGAAGCCTACAAGTTCTGCAAGAAGCCCGGCATCTTCAACTCGGTCTCCGGTGAGGGCAACAAGATCGACAAGATCTTCCCCATCATGGCCGCAAACCCCGGCTGGGAGTGCATCGCGCTCCTCAGCGATGACACCGGCATCCCCAAGACGGCCGATGACCGTCTGCGCGTATTCGATAAGATCATGGCGAAGGCGAAGGAGTACGGCATCGCGCCGAGCCGTCTGCACATCGACCCGCTGGTCGAAATGCTCTGCACGAGTGAGAACGGCATCGAGACCAACACGACCGTCATTTCTTCCGTCCGCAAGCAGTACCCGACCATTCACATCACGGCTGCCGTCAGCAATATTTCGTTCAATCTGCCGGTGCGCAAGATGCTCAATCTCGGCTTCACCGTACTTGCGATGAACGCCGGTCTCGACAGCGCCATCCTCGACCCGACGAACCGCGATATGATGGGCCTCATCTATGCGACCGAAGCTCTGCTCGG
>CAZKGZ010000068.1:0-7215 GCA_964552365.1 uncultured Oscillospiraceae bacterium
TCAGATAAACTTTGCTGCAATGGCCTCGCAGTTGAAGAGACCGGCGAGGAGCCAGGAGATGAGGGCGGCGGGGAGTGCTGTTATGGCGTCGATGATCATGTGCTGCTTTACGAAAAGGGTGGAGGCCACGATGGCGAGCGCCCACACGCACACGACGATCTGCAGCCACACCGGAAGCGGCGCGGCGAGCGCGGCCAGCGCGAAGAGGAACGACACCGAGCAGTGCACGCTCGGCGCGCAGTTGAGGAAACGGTGGTTCGCGCCGTACACTTTGCATATGCAAAAACCGGTGAGGCCTTTTTTCGGCGGCTCCGGGCGTTGGAACGTGGTCGGGTAAATGAGATAGGTCACGTTGCTCAGAAGCTGGTCGATGCTGTGCGCGAGCATATATTTGATGCTCAGCTCCGGCGAGACGATGTTCAGCAGCAGCGGAATGCCGAAAAGCAGCACGAACCAGGAGCTGTAAACATAGATAAATCCCGGCAGGAACGGTATGCGCCGGTCCGCCTCGCTCCCGATGACATGCGGCTCCCCTTCCAGAAACTGCGAGCCGAAATAGAGAATGAGATGGAAAGCCATCATCAGGATCCACAAAAGAAAGAAACTGCCCCAGCGAATCGGAATCACCCCATTGGAAAATTCATTTTGCAACTATTATAGAGCGAATTTCGCACTTTTCAAGAGCAGATTATAAAGAAATCGCAACAGTTTGCGGAATGTGTCACATTATGACTCGAAGGTTTTCCCGAAGCGGTCCTCGGTCAGCGGCTTGCCGTTCACATCGCGGTCGAGAAACTGCCACAGGAGCCACCGATGCGCACGCACGGCATAGCGCAGCTCAAAGCGCCGCAGCTGCCCGCCGAGCAGGGCAATGCACTCGTACCGCAGCGATTCCACGCCGAGATACGGTATGACTTCCCGCCGCCGCACCTGCCGGATGCGCACGGTCACGCGCTCGCCGACCTCGTCCTCCAGACGAAAGCGCGCGGGCATAAGCTCCCCCTCGGGCGAGCAAACGGCGATCATTTCCACCGGCTTGTTGAGTACATCCATAGTAAAATCTCCCGATAAGCGAATAACTGTATTATAATTCGCTTGTAAGGCGAAATCAAGAGGAAATTTTCGCCTGACGGGAGAAATTTTTCTTGCATTTTTCCGCCGGGGACGATATTATAAAAATAAGATAAGATTAGGATCCGGCTTCCGTCGGTCAAACGACTGACAGCTCTCCCGGAGAGAGGGCCTTTGCAGAGGACGGAAGCGGTGAGAAGGGAGAGCCGAATATGGACAGTACGGATTTCGGGCAGCGGCTGGCGCTGGCGCGAAAGGATGCGGGATACAATCAGACCGAGGTGGCAAAATTCATGACCGATGCGGGGTACCCGGTGCGCACGCAGGCGGTGAGCAAATGGGAGCGCGGCACAACGCTGCCGAGCGCTCTGCAGCTCGTGGAGCTGTGCCGGCTGTACCGCATCCGCGATGTGGTCAAGACGTTCGGCGAAAAGATCGAGCTGCGGCGCCGCGTGCGGTATCTTCCGCTCTATCAGCTGGCGGTGTCCGCCGGCACGGGCGAGCTGCTCGACGGCACGGACTACGACGAAGTCGAGGTCGGGGATGAAGTCTCCGCCGATGCGGACTTCGGCGTGCGCATCGCGGGCGACAGCATGGAGCCGCGCTTTGTGCACGGTCAGATCGTCTGGGTGCATCGGCAGGAAACGCTCCGCTCCGGCGAGATCGGCGTTTTCCTCTATAACGGCTCCGGCTTCTGCAAGCGTCTGGATCGCGCCGGCAGCCGCGTGTCGCTCGTGTCCCTCAACCCCCGCTACGAACCCATCCGCGTGACCGCCGCCGACGACCTGCGCGTATTCGGCCGCGTTGTCGGCTGAGCTGCAGCACGGCCTGCGGCGCTTTGCGGAAATTATCCTCCCGCGCCGGATTATGCGGTGCTGCCCTGAGTCTTGCATTTTTCCCCATACGCGGTTATAATGCTTAAGCTATACCTATAGCAATTTCCGAACAGTTAGGAGTCCTGCCCATGGAACTTACGGCGTTGGCCCTTTGGCTGAATACCGTGTTTGCCGGATTTGACGAGGCGGTCGCGATCGCGGTCCACCGCCTGTATGAGGTCGCCGGCGGATTTTTCACCCCGTTTCTCTCATTCGTATCCGTTCTCGGCAAGGGCGGCGCGTTTCTCATCGTGCTCTCGCTCGTGCTGATGCTCTTCCGCAAAACGCGGCGGTACGGCACAACGATGCTTTTAGCCATCGCCGTCGGCGCGCTTGTGACGAACATATGCATTAAACCTCTCGTAGCGCGGCCGAGACCGTACACACACGACGGCAGCGTTTATCAGCAGTACTGGGAAATGCTCGGCAAGCACACCGAGAGCGACAAGAGCTTCCCCTCCGGCCACATGACCGCCGCCATGGCGGCTTCCCTCGCCGTGTTCCTGCGCGGCGACCGCAAGGTGAGCTGGACGGCGTTCTTCTTCGCCTTCTTCATGGGGCTCTCGCGCATCTACCTGAGCGTACACTATGCGACCGACGTGCTCGGCGGCGTCATCACCGGCAGCATCGGCGGCTTCGCGGGCTACGCCATCTCCAATGTGATCCCCGAGTCGTACTATGAGGCGAACCTCCGCGAGATCATCGATGCCAAACGCGGCAAGAGCGGCAAAAAGAGCGCGCCCGAGGCGGATCTCGTGCCGACGGAACCCATAGAGCTTACGATCGACGGCGAGAACTTCTCCACGACCGACGGCCTCTTCCGCGAGTTCAACCGCCTCTTCGATGTCGCCCCCGACGATGCGGTGCGCAGTCTCGACGGCCTCAACGACCTGCTTCGCGGCGGCTACGGCACCGTCCCCGCCGGCGCACGGCTGCACCTGCACTGGCTCCACTCCGAAAAGAGCCGCTCGGATCTCGGCTACGGCGCTACGGTGCTCTACTATGAGAAGCTGCTCCGCCGCTGCCACCCGAACAACCGCCCGCGCATGGAAGAAAAACTGGCCGCCGCCCGCCGCGGCGAAGGCGAGACTCTCTTCGACAACATCGTCTCCCTGATCGCCCGCACCGACACCGGCCACGACTGCACCCTGTCCTTAGAATAAAATCATCCAAATAAAAGCCGAAGCCGCGGCGCACGAAAGATCATCGTGCGCCGCGGCTCTTTTCATACTTCGCGATAACGGAAGAGCGCAGCTTACAGGGTAAATTCTTCCAGAGGGTCGTGTTTCGCCTCGGCGGCCAAACGGCTTTTGTATTCCAGCGCCATGGCAATGATCTCCGCATTCCCGGAACGGAGGATCCTGTCCATCTTCTCGTTCAGCAGGCTCTCGCCGATCACATTCTCCCGCGTCAGCAGATGAAAGAGTGCCGGGCGATGCAGCGCGAGATCCAGCAGCGCTTCGACATGGGATCTCATATACTCGAGATACTTTTTGCCGTTTGCATCCGTACAGCCGCGCCTGTCCTCCGCAAAACCGACAACGCATGCCGGACGGTGGCCTTCGTCGATCAAAGTTAGATCGGCAATGTGAATGCCCGCGAGCTTCCCGCAGTTCATAAACGCCAGCGCGTCCACGGCCGTCACGCTGCTCGGGACGGTGACGCTCTTGAGATTTCCGCAGCCCCAGAACACGCCTTTCCCAATCGACCGTACGCCGTCCGGGACGGAGAAAGCGGTCAGACTGCTGCAGTGCGTGAACGCGCGGTCGCCGACGGATGTCACGCGCCCCGAGATCGTGACGCTCTTCAGTCGACTGCACCGTCCGAACGCAAACTCACCGATGGACATCCCGCCGCCGCGGATAGAGACGCTCGTCAGGTTTCGGCAGCCTTCAAACGCACCGGTGCCGACGGAAGTCACGCTCTCCGGGATCGTGATGTCCGTCAGGCTGTCGCAGTCGATGAATGCGCCCTCGCCGATGGCCGTTACGCCCTTCGGAATGACGACCTTGCCGCCCGGCCCGAAATAATCGTACAGCACGCCGCGAACGATGACCATGCCGTCCGCATCGGCCAGACCTTTGCATCCGGCAAACGCTTTTTTGCCGACGGACACCGTACCGGCCGGAACGGTGATGTCCGCGAGAGCGCGGCAGCCGGCAAATGCGCGCTCGCCCATGGAAGTCAGAGCGTCCGGAAGAGCGACGCTCGTGAGAGCACGGCAGCCGGCAAATGCGTCCTCACCGATGAAAGTCACGCTCTCCGGAACGGTTACGCTCGCAAGCGCACGGCACCCGGAAAATGCGCCCCGCCCGATCGATGTCACGCCGTACGGAATGGTGACGGCGGAAAGATTTTCGCAGTGCGCAAAGAGCTCCGCCCCGATGGCCGTTACGCCGTCGGGAACGGCAAAGCTGCGCACCTCCGAAAGCTCCGGGGAAACTTCGCGCGTATAGTAATCCGTCTGCCCGTCAAAGAGGTGCGCCTCCCGCACCCCCTCAAACCCCGCCGGCCGGCGCATCTCTCCGCCGACGATCTCATAAGGCAGAGCCATTTCGTTTCCTCCAAAGTCGTTGATTTATCGCTTTCGGTTTATCATACAACGCCGGACGGCACACAAAAAATCGTGCGCTGCGGCCCGTTCCTTTACGAGCTGCGGAAGTGGAATAAGTTCCGCAGCCACCGCTTGAGCTTTGCGAAGGGATCATGCATCATATTCAGATATACCCCCTCAGGAAAATCTCCCGGCATGCCGGCGAACGTCGCACCATACGGAACGGTGATACTCTTCAGGCTGCTGCAGCCGCTAAACGCAGAGCGGCTGATGACCGCTGTGCGGTTCCGGATCGTGATGCTCGTCAGGTTTTTGCAATCTTCAAATGCCCAACTGCCGATGGAAGTCACGCTGTCCGGAATGGTAACGCTTGTCAGACTGCAACAGTACCAAAACGCACTCATACCGATAGATGTCACGCTGTTTGGAATGGTGATGCTTGTCAGATTATAGCAGGCCCAAAACGTCCTGTTGCCAATGGAAGTCACGCCGTCCGGAATGATTATGCTTGTAAGACTTTTGCAGCCGCTGAACGCGGAACTGCCGATGGAGGTCACACTGTTCGGGATCGTGATGCTTGTCAGACTTTCGCAATCCTTGAATGCGCTTTCACCAATAGTCGCCACGTTGTCCGGGATCACAACATGCCCGCCCGTTCCGGAATAGGAAACCAGTGTATGGCCGTCTATCCGGAAGCCTTCTGTGTTTGCCGTATCCGTCTCCGGGAACTCATCCAGGGTAAACTCCTCCAGAGGATCGTGTTCCGTCTCTGCGGTCAGCCGGTTTTTGTATTCCAGCGCCATGGCAGTGATCTCCGTGTTCCCGGACCGGAGTATCTCGTCCATCTTTTCGTTCAGCAGGCTCTCGCCAATCAGATCCTCCCGCATCAGCAGATGAAAGAGTGCCGGATGCTCCAAAGCCAAATCCAGCAGCTCTTTGACGTTGGATCTTATATACTCAAGATACTTTTTCCCATTCTTATCCGCAAAGCTGCGCCCGTCCTCCGCAAAACCGACAACGCATGCCGGACGGAGCCGCTCATCGATCAGCGTGAAATCGGCTATGCGGATACTCCCCAGGCTTCTGCAGTCTTTAAACACTTTGGCGTCGATGGAAGTCACGCTGTTCGGGATCGTGATGCTTGTCAGACTTTCGCAATCCTCAAATGTGCTCTGTACGATGGAAGTTACGCCGTTCGGAATGGTAACGCTCGTCAGGCTGCTGCAACCGCGAAATGCCTCATAGCCGATAGCCGTCACAGTACTCGGGATCGCGATGCTCGTCAGGCTGCTGCAGTTCTCAAACGTGTTCTGTCCGATAGAAGTCACGCCGTCCGGAATAGCGATGCTCGTCAGGCCGCTGCAGCCGTAAAACGCACGTTCGCCGATAGAAGTCACGCCGTCCGGAATAGCGATGCTCGTCAGACTGCTGCAGCCGTGAAACGCACTGCTGCCGATAGAAGTCACACTGTCCGGGATCGTCACGCTCGTAAGACCGCAGTCTGAAAACGCACCGCCGCCGATGGAAGTCACGCTGTCCGGAATGACGACATTGCTGCTTACTCCGAAATAATCGCTCAGCACTCCGCGAACAATGACAAAGCCGTTTTCGCCTGTCAAGCCGCTGCAGCCGTGAAACGCCCGGTCGCCGATGGAAATCACGCTGTCCGGGATCGTGATGCTCTCCAGACTTCTGCAATCTATAAACGCGCCGTCGCCGATAAAAGTCACGCTGTCCGGAATGGTGATGCTCGTCAGGCCGCTGCAGCCGTAAAACGCACGTTCGCCGATAGAAGTCACGCCGTCCGGAATAGCGATGCTCGTCAGGCCGCTGCAGCCGTAAAACGCATAGCTGCCGATAGAAGTCACACTGCTTGGAATGGCAATGCTCTGCAGACTGCTGCAGCGGTCAAACGTCCAACTGCCGATAGAAGTCACGCCGTCCGGAATCGTGATGCTCGTCAGACTTCGGCAATCATAAAACGCACCGTCGCCGATAGAAGTCACGCTGTCCGGGATCGTCACGCTCGTAAGACTGCAGCCTGAAAACGCATAGCTGCCGATGCCCGTTACGCCGTCCGGGATCACCAGGTTCGTCACCAGTTCATTGTCAAGATACAGGCTGTGAGCATAATTCAGAGGATTGGAAACCGAATTTTCAAAACTTATCCCGCACCAGGCAGCTGCATCCGAAATATACACGCCTTTCAATTCCTTGCAGCCGTAAAACGCACTGCCGCCGATGGAAGTCACGCTGTTCGGAATGGTGATGCTCGTCAGGCGCCTGCAATCTCTAAACGCAGAGTAATGGATAGAAGTCACGCTGTCCGGAATGGTGACGCTCGTCAGATGCCAGCAGTCTGCAAACGCCCTCAGTCCGATAGTCGTCACACTGTCCGGGATCGTGACACTTGAGAGGTTTTGACATCGTGAAAAAAGTGCCGGTCCGATCTCCGTTACACCGTCCGGAATGGTAAAGCTGTAAACATCCAGCAGTTCGGGGGCAACTACTTCTACGGTATACCAGTCGAAGATATACTCATCGTCACACTCGGTTTCATAGTGAATTTCTTCAAAATCCTTCGGCCTGCGCATCTCTCCGCCGACGATCTCATAAGGCAGAGCCATTTCGTTTCCTCCAAAGTCAGATTTTGCGTAAATTTCCTTCCACCTTCAGTGTATCATACAGACACTCACCGGCACAAGGGCGGGGGTC
>CAZKGZ010000069.1:0-7104 GCA_964552365.1 uncultured Oscillospiraceae bacterium
CTCCCCCGGAAGCTCACACTTCCGAGGGAGTCGCTATCTTCAAAAAGAGCCCCGCGATGTTCGCGCCCAAAGGCGCGAACGAGCCCGCATCCCGCAATGTTCCCGCCCAAGGGGCGGGAACGAGCGCAGCCTCGCAGAGTTTGCGCCCGCAGGCGCAAATAAAATGGGATCATTTTTCGCCGCGGCGTGTACGTGGCGAAAAATACTTCTCGCGGAGCGGAGTGTCGACCGGCCCGCGGAGCGGGACGACGAGGCGCGGAGCGCAGCGTGATCCCCATAAAAAATCCTCGGGAATCAGGATTCCCGAGGGTTTTTTAAGAATTTATACGATGCGTCGCGCCGCTACGAGGCGCATGCCGTAGGTGCTGCTGATGGACTGGACGCTTACCGTGGCGCCGGAGTAGGGGGCGTGCACGAAGTTTCCGTTGCCGATGTAGAGGGCGGCGTGCCAGATGTTGTAGATGCTGCTGCCGAAGAGGAGAATGTCGCCGGGCTGCAGGTCGTTGAGATCGACATCCACGCCGTTATAGTACATGTTCTGCGCAACGCGGTTGAGCGAGTAGCCGTTCTGGCCGTAGGCGTAGTAGACGAGGCCGGAGCAGTCAAAGCCGGTTTCCGGAGAGGTGCCGCCCCAGGTGTAGGGGACACCGATCTGCGCCATGGCGGTGTCAACAACGGCCTGCGCCGCGGAGGAGTTGTGCGAGAAGGTCTGCGTCGTCTCTTCGACGGTCGTTTCTTCCTGCTCGGGGACTTCGACCGGAGTGACCTCGGTCGTGGTCTCCTCGGTGGTCTCGGGCGTCTGAGGCTCGGTGTACACGGTGACATCGGAAGCGGTGACGGTGGCGGCGGTGACGGTGTAGGTCACGCTCGTGCCGTTGAGAACGACATAGTCGCCGTAGATGTAGCCGATGCTGCCGTTATAAACGCATTCGTACCAGGAACCGCAGGAACCGTTCACGCGGACGCCCGTGCCGGTCTCGAGAGTGGTGATGACGGAGCTGTTCGTGCTCGGACCGCTGCGGAAGCACACGCCGGAGCCGAGGATCGAGGCGTTGTTGTCGCCCGTCGCGGGAGGCGCGGTGTAGGTCTGCGTCACGGACTCGGTGTCCTGCTGCACGGAGACGGTCTCAACGGTCTGCACGGTCTCGACGGTCTGCGTCGTTTCCGCGGCAGCGGTCGGGACTTCGTCCACATTCTCGGCGGACGGGTCTTCGCTGAAGAGCAGGTAGTAGGAAGCCATATAGCCGGTCTTGCCGTTGTAGCTCACCTTGTACCAGCCGTAGCCGGCATCGCCGAGAACATACACGGTCGCGCCCTGCGGAGCGGCGTCAATGACATTTCCGTTCAGGCTCGCGTCCTCGCGGACGTTCACCTCGCCCGGCGTGGCGACAAAGGCCTCGCCCGAGATGGCAAACGTGCTGCTGCTGAGCAGCGACACGGCCAGTATCAGCGTAACAACGACGGAAAACAGTTTCTTGCAGTTTTTCATGATCCCCATACCTCTTTTTTCCGGTGCGCCGGAAGAATCAATCTTTTGCCAGCGCTCTTTCGAGCCAGACGCTCGCTACATCCATAGCGGCGTACAGGCTGCCTTTTTCGGATTTCTTTACCACACGATCGCGGCTTTTCACGGTCGGATCGGTGAGCTGCAGCTGGACGCTCACGCGGGAAGCTACCTTCAGCTCCTCGGCCGAGGCGCCGGGAACCGGGGCCACCGGCTTCGTGTCCATGATCTGCATCATGATGATGTACTTGTCGGACATGCTGCCGTAATAGAGGATGTTGTCCTTGCGGCGGAGCGGATGACCCTTGTACACCAGAGCATTCTTAGCGGATGCCAATTCAAATCACCTCGAATTTGTAACCAAAATGTAACACATTGTATCCTGCCTGTCAACATATGGAAGCTCATTTTGTAAAAACGCACAATTTCTAACAAGCTCCAACGGCGGTTATTCGTCAAAATGCCGTCAATTTCGCGGATAAAAGTTACAAATTCTACACAGAGGGGATCATTCCGTGAGGATCGGCTTCACCGGAAATCGTAACAAAATCGGAAAAATCGTCATAAAGGCAGGGAAAACCGCGCGCCGGAGGGGGAGACCTCCGGCGCCGCGGCGGTGTTCAGGGGGGGAGTTATTCTTTTGCTTCGCTTACATTGGTGTCCTTCACGGACTCCACGATGCCCTCGGCGAGACCGGCGAGACCCTGGATCTCGGAGGGGATGATGATCTTCGTCGCCTTTCCGTCGGCGGCGGCGGTGAACGCCTCGAGGGCGCGCAGACGGAGCACCGGGTCGGAGGGAGCGGCGTCGTTGAGCAGACGGATGCCGTCGGCCGTGGCTTTCTGCACGGCGAGGATGGCGGCGGCACGGCCCTCGGCCTCGAGGATCTGCTGCTGCTTCTTCGCGTCGGCGCGGAGAATGGCGGATTCCTTTTCGCCTTCGGCCTCGAGAATGGCGGCGCGTTTTTCGCCCTCGGCGCGGAGAATGGCTTCGCGGCGCTCGCGCTCGGCCTTCATCTGCTTCTCCATCGCGCTCTGGATCTCACGCGGCGGGAGAATGTTCTTGAGCTCCACGCGGTTGACCTTGATGCCCCAGGGATCGGTGGCCTCGTCGAGGATGACGCGCATTTTGCTGTTGATGATGTCGCGGCTCGTGAGGCACTGGTCGAGCTCGAGATCGCCGATGATGTTGCGCAGCGTGGTGGCGGAGAGCGTCTCGATGGCGACCATCGGCTGCTCGATGCCGTAGGTGTAGAGCTTCGGGTCGGTGATCTGGAAGTAGACCACGGTGTCGATCTGCATCGTGACGTTATCCTTCGTGATAACGGGCTGCGGCGGGAAGTCCGCGACCTGCTCCTTGAGCGACACGCGGCGGGCCACGCGCTCAATGAACGGCATTTTCACATGCAGGCCCTTGCCCCATGTGGTGGCGTAGGCGCCGAGGCGTTCGATGACATAGGCCTGCGCCTGCTGCACGACGCACAGGTTCGACACGATCAGGACGATGACGAGGATGAGAATGATCGCGAGGACAATGATACCCATAATAGATTCCTCCTATTAAATAATGTACTCTCTTAAACGGCCGGCTCAACGATGAGCTTCACGCCTTCGATGGCGCGGACGGTGACATGGGCGCCTTCTTCGATGGTGACGCCCTCAACGGTGCTGCGCGCCGTCCAGACAACGCCGTCGAGCTTCACGGCACCGGTGGCGGCGAGGTTGTCGATGCGCTCCACGCAAACGGCTTTGCGCCCGATGTTCCGGTCGGCATTCGTGGCTTCGCTGCGGCCGTTGACATACTTCTTCACGAGCGGGCGCGTGAGCACGAGCGTCACAACGGACACGATGACGAACCACACGATCTGCAGCCACAGTGCTCCGCCGAGCACCGAGCAGATGAGAGCCACGATCGATCCGAACACGAACCAGATCGACACGAGCCCCGCCGTAGCCGCTTCGATGATGATGAACACCACGAGCGCGGCGATCCAGAAGATCGTGGATGCGGCTGCTGTCGAAAACATAGGCGAACCTCCTTTGAATTTGAAACGTCTTATCTGTGCGCCGGAAAGAGGCGCCTCGATACCTACTTTATATAATACATTATTTTCGCGCAGGGGGCAACACCAATCTTTCGATTCTTAAAAATATTTATGTGTTTCATTCTTTAAATCGTGTAACAAACTCTTGCGTTTTTCACCGTTTCGCGGTACAATACGATCGTAAGCTAATCAGCTAACGGATGAAAGTATTCGAACGATATAAAATGAAGGTACAGGTGCAGAAGCAATGAACAAACATATGAAAAAACCGCGCAACGAGGAGATGTATAAAGCCATCCTCACGCTGAAGACGGTGCCGGAGCTCATGAAGTTCTTCGATGATCTGTGTACGGTCTCGGAGCTGCAGGCCATGGAGCAGCGCTATCAGGTCGCCGTTCTCCTCAGCGAGGGCATGATCTACAACGACATTCTCGAGAAGACCGGCGCTTCGAGCGCGACCATCAGCCGCGTGAACCGCTCGCTGCAGTACGGCGAGGACGGCTACGGCGTGGCCTTCGCCCGCCTCAAGGAGCAGGAAGAGGCCGAAGCGGAAGAAAAGGAAACAGCGGCGGAATGAATCGGTGCTATGGACCGCTTGCGGCGCGCTATGACGCGCTGACCGGGGATGTACCGTACGAAGAGCTGGAAACATGGTATGAAACGGCCTTTGCCCACGGCGGCAGGGCCGTTCATACCGTTCTGGACCTTTGCTGCGGCACGGGAACGCTCTCGCTGCTCCTCGCCGAGCGCGGGTATGAGATGATCTGTGCGGACGCCTCGGCGGAAATGCTCTCGGTGTTCCAGCAGAAGCTCTATGACCTTCCCGAGGGCGTCATCGCCCCGATGCTTCTCTGCCAGCGGGCGGAGGAGCTGGATCTCTACGACACGGTGGACGCCGCCGTGTGCTCGCTCGACGGCATGAACTACATGCCGCCCGAAACGCTGCCGGAGGTGTTCCGGCGGCTGCATCTGTTCCTCTCTCCGGGAGGAACGCTCTGCTTCGATTTCCTCGCACCGGAGCACATGCGCTCGCTCGACGGGCAGTGCTTCGTGGACGAGGAGGACGATACGCTCTGCCTCTGGCGCTCCGAAGTCGAGGGCAATGAGCTGCGCTACGGCATGGACATTTTCTGCCGCACGCGAGGCTCGCTCTACCGCCGCGACCAGGAGGAGCACACGGAGTACATCCACACGCCGGAAACACTGGAAACGCTCATGAAAAATGCGGGCTTTGGCAATATCCGCCTCTTCACGGACGGGCCGCAGCACGCCCAGGGCCGCCGCTTCTTCACGGCGGAGTGCATCAAGTAAAGGCAGCCCCACGCCGCCTAAGCAACATCGCAGACAACAGAAACAAACCTACGGAAAAACCCATGAAAGGAGAATGCAGCATGGGTGAAATTCTTCGTGCCGTGACCGATGACGGTACGGCAAAAATCTCGGTGATCAACGCCCCCGACATGGTCGAGCGGGCGAGAAACATTCATCATCTTCATCCGGTCGGCACGGCGGCGCTCGGCCGCACGCTGTGCGGTGCATCGCTGCTCGGCGAGATGCTCAAGGAGGACGACGCCGTCCTCACGATGCGCATCCAGGGCGGCGGCCCCATCGGCACCATCCTCGCCGTATCCGACAATGCGGGCAACGTGCGCGGCTATGTCTCGCACCCGGAGGTCAACCTCCCCATCCGCGAGCGGGACGGCAAGCTCGATGTGTCCGGCGCGGTCGGCAAGAACGGCCTTCTCACCATCAGCCGCGACATCGGCCTGCGCGAGCCGTATTCCGGCTCCTCCGCCCTCGTGAGCGGCGAGATCGCCGAGGATCTGGCGGCATACCTTACGGAGAGCGACCAGCTCGGTTCGGCGTGCGCGCTCGGCGTGCTCGTCAACCCCGATGAGAGCGTCAAGGCGGCCGGCGGCTTCATCATGCAGCTCATGCCGAACGCCGAGGAGGAGACCGTAAAGGTGCTCGAGGACAACATCTTCCTCATGGACCAGCTCACCACGATCCTCGCCGAGGACGGCCCCGAGGCGGTCATCGAGCAGGTATTCAAAAATCTCGGCTGGCACAACACGGAGCGGGGCGAAATGGCATATAAATGCTACTGCAGCCGCGAGCGAGTGCTCGGCACGCTTGCCAGCCTCCCCGCAGACGACCTCGCCTCCCTGCGCGAGGAAAAGAAGGATCTCGAGGTGCGCTGCCAGTTCTGCGACGCCGTCTATACCTTCACCCCCGAGGAAGTCGCGGCACTGAATACGGAGTCCAAAGAGGAGTAACAGGAGAGAATAAGGCGGCACCGCTGCCTGTAGAAGAAAGGAAAAGAGACTATGGCGAATCTTGCGGAGCTCCTGCGTCAACAGGAGGGACTGACCCTCTCGCAGGACGGCACAACGTTCTGCGGCACGCGCGGCGGGTACACATTTTTGTATGTTGCCGTGCAAAAGAAGCTCATCGTATCCGTCATCCGCGGCACCGCCCTGCCGTCGGAGGCGGAAATGAAGCCGTATGCCAAAAGCCGCCCGGAGCTCTCCGGAGCGAAAGTATCGGGTACGCGCATCACCTTCACGCTGCGCGGCGGCTCGGCCAAAAAGGTCGCGGCCGACCTGCACACCCTGCTGCCCGATGTTTTGAATTTCCTCTATTCCAACGGCTACCGCAACTGCTGTGAAATGACCCGCGCGGAGGGCGCGACCGTCGGCTGCATGGCAGGCGGCAGTGAAAGACTCGTCTCCGAAGGACAGTATTCCGCTCTCGTGAGCGGCGCGCAGCAGAATCAGCGCACCGTTGATGAATCGCAGGAAAACATCGGCCGCGGCCTTCTCTATGCCCTCGTCGGCGGCCTCATCGGCGCGATCGTCATTGTGATCTTCGAGCGCCTCGGCCGCGTGGCTGCCCTCTCGGGCGTGATCCTCGGCTACTGCACCATCAACGGCTACCGCAAGGGCGCCGGCAAGATCTCCGTCGTCGGCTACGGCCTCTGCGTGCTCGTCATGCTCGCCGCCGTATATCTCGGCGACCGCGTCGACACCGCGATCCTCGCGGTGCAGGAGCTCGGCATAACCTTCGCCGAAGGATTCAGCCGCATGCACGAGCTGGTAGACCCGGACTCCTACAAAGCCAACCTCCTGCAGCTCTACCTCTTCACCGCCATCGGCGCCGTCCCCGCCGCCCTGAACGCCCACAGAGCCTTCCGGCAGACCAACATAGTCTACCGCATCGGCTAAGCAAATCTCCCGAAGCCCCACCCATCGGAGCTTCGGGAGATTTTTTTCGCTTCAATCGGAAAACAAAAAATCGGCAGACCCTTTCGGATCTGCCGAATGTGGAGCGGGCAACGAGATTCGAACTCGCTACCTCCACCTTGGCAAGGTGGCGCTCTGCCAAATGAGCTATGCCCGCATCTCAAACGCAAGCGTTATTATACCAAATTCCACGCACTTGTCAAGAAAAATTTCTCCGCGAGGGAAAATAAATTTGTAGCGTTACAATAGATGTGAGACCGAAGGGATAGAAAAAGGCGATTGAGTTCGTTATAATCAAGTTACCACACAATCAA